>NZ_JBRCWE010000001.1:0-16146 GCF_053497555.1 Raineya sp.
GGGATTTGGTGTTTTTTGTAAAGTTTCATTTTTTCGCCTCTATCGTAGCGAGCCGTAGAAGGTGATAGAATTTCTACCACTAAATCAGGCTTGCCATTGATGTAATTCTCTTGAAGAATATTTTTCTTGCTTTCAGAAACAAAAACTAAATCAGGAATTACCAAATTTTCCTCGTCTAAAACAACATCTATGGGTGCAAAAAAGAATTCTCCTACTTTATTTTCGGCAAGAAAGTTTTCAAATACACGAACCAACCTACGTAAAATATGCTGATGTTGCAAACTGGGTGCGGAGCGTTTCACAATCGTACCGTTCAAAAGTTCATAAATGAAGCCTTCTTCAAAATCCTCTTTTTGAAGGAAATCGGTTACTTGATATTTTTCTAAAACCACCATCGTTTTTAGGCTATTTTAGCAAAAATACAGAATTTTTGTTGTTTGCCAAAGAAAATTCGTAATTTTGCTTAAAAACAACCTTGATGAATAGCGAGGATTTACAATTAGAGTTTCGTTGGGGGCAATTGCTCAATAAAATTGAAAAACTTTTGGGAAAACGTCCCAAAGACCTCAACGGCGTGCTTTTCCTGATTGGAGTGCAAGAACTTGGCAAGGGCTTTCAAAATTTTACCAAAGAAGAAAAACAAGACCTAATGCACATAGCTATTTGCCGATTGCTCTCTAAATTAGGATTTTATGAACTGGAAGGCACTGATGCCGAAGGCTGGCCTCATTGGAAATTACTCCAACCACTGCCACAATTTGATTTGTTGGAGCAAGAAAAACTCTTGAAAATGCAGGCATTGGAATATTTTGAGGAAGAAAAAATTTTTACATAAATTTGAAAAACTTACGGCTTTTTATGTATTTTTAAGGCACGTTAAACCCAAACGCTTATGAAACGCGGTTTTACCATTCGTCAGAAAATTCTGCTGAGCTTCTTTGTTCTGATTGCTGTATATGGAGGTTACGGTTTGTATAACATTTTCATCTTGAACCAAAATAGTGCGATTATTCAAAATATTCAAAAGGTAGTTGATCCCTCCTTCGATGCTATCAAAGATTTCAAACTCTTGGTAGAACGCTCTCAAAGGCTAACGATTGGCTGGATTTACACGCCCCAAACCAAAGAGGAAAAAGACCAACTCAAAGCCATTCAGGATATTGAGTACCCCAAACTCAAAGAAAATCTGCAAACCCTAATGAAAAACTGGTCTGATACCTCGCAAATAGCCAAAATTGATAGTGTTTTCAAAGATTTTGAGGGATTTATCCAATTGCAAAAGAAAGAAGTAATGGAAAAAATTCTTTCCGTGCAAGACCAAGAAGGGGAGATGATTTTGAATATGACTATTCTGGTTGAAGACCGCATTAACCCACAAGCAAGAAATATCATCGGGAAACTGAATAGAATTGAGCAATACAAAAGGCAGGAAAAAGAGAAAGCTCAAAACAACCTACTCACTTCTTCACGTAATCTCACCGTGCAAATTATCGTACTGATTGCCATTGTGATTGTAATTGGTATTGCGGTAGCCTTTACCCTCACGGCAAATATCGTTCAGCCGATTACGTACATCAATAAAGTCATTTCCCAACTCAGTAAAGGAGAACTGCCCGAAGATAAACGAACTCGCTTCCGCCGAGATGAAATTGGCGAGATTGCCTCTTCTGTGGATAACCTTATACGAGGTTTGCGTTCTACTTCAGAGTTTGCCGATGCCATTGGTCAAGGTATGTTCAGAAAAGAGTTTCAGCCTCTTTCCGATAAAGACGTACTTGGTAACGCCTTGATACGAATGCGTGATAACCTTGAAAAAGTTGCCGAGCAAGATAGTATCCGAAACTGGAAAGCGGAAGGTGTGAGTAAATTTGCCGACCTATTGCGTCAGTATAGCGAAAACCTTGATGAACTTGCCGACCAGATTATTTCTAACCTTGTGAAAAAACTCGGAGCTAATCAAGGAGGCTTATTTATTGTTACCAAAGAAGGTGAGGAGGAGTATCTTCGTCTTGCCGCTTGCTATGCTTGGGATAAGAAAAAGTATTTGGAGCAGAAAGTGTACAGAGGCGATGGACTTACAGGACAGGCTTGGCAAGAGCAGGCTTCCATTTATCTCACAGAAGTTCCTAACAATTATGTAACTATCACTTCTGGTTTAGGACATACCAATCCTCGTTCTATACTTATTGTGCCGCTCAAAGCCAATGAGCAGGTTTTTGGAGTAGTTGAAATAGCTTCTATTACAGAGATTGAGCCTTACAAACGTGAGTTTGTGGAGCAAATCGCCGAGTCTATTGCTTCTACTATCTTTACGGTACAAAACAGACAAGAAACCGAAAGGCTACTGACAGAATCCAGAACTTTTGCCGAGCAAATGAAAAATCAGGAAGAGTTGCTTCGCCAAAACGTAGAAGCCTTGCAGGAAGCACAAGAAGAAATGGAGCGAAACAACCTGCTCACTATGGAAAGGGAAACTATTTTGCAAAGTACGCATATGGTGTTCCGTTTGAGTAGAAAGTTTACTATCAATGAAGTTAATGAACTTGCTTCCAATTTGCTTTATTATGCCCCCGAAGAGCTTGTTGGAATGAATATTTCTGAAATTTTCAGTAAGGAGAGTGTTTTTGAAGAAATGAAACTGACCATTTCCCGAAATGAGTTTTGGTCGGGGATTACCACCGTCAAAGCCAAAGGAGGCGACGAAGTGCTTGTAAAAATTACCGCAGGTTCTTTGGGTACAGGTATGGGTAATATCAACAAGTACATTATTTTTATGGATAATATCAACGAAATTCGTCTTTTACAAAATTGAACACCCTAAAACCTTGAACTGAATGTTTCAGACTTCTATTGAAGAAATTTTAAGAACGCTCAATGAAGCCAGCAATGCTATTTTAGAAATTTACAACCAAGATTTTCAAGTTCTTACTAAAAAAGACTATTCGCCGCTCACGCAGGCAGATAAGGCTTCGCAAGAAATTATGGCTGAATTTTTAGCAGAACATACCCCCGATATTCCACTGATTTCGGAAGAAGATGATTTGCCCGAGTGGAATGAACGCCAACATTGGGAATATTTTTGGCTTTTAGACCCTTTGGATGGCACCAAAGAGTTTATTGATAAAAATGGCGAATTTACTATCAATCTTGCCCTCATTCATCAAAAAAATCCTGTTTTAGGCTTTATTCAGGTGCCTGCTTTGCAATGCGTATACTGGGCAGAAAGGGGCAAAGGGGCTTTCAAACGAGAAAAGGGAATTACCCAAAAAATTCAGGGTAGAAAAAATATAGCACCTGCCGAAAGAATTGCGGCGGTAAGTCGTTCCCACGCTTCAATGGAAGATAAAAAGGCTCTGGATAAGTACCAAATCAAGCATATTATTACGGCAGGTAGTTCGCTCAAATTTTGCTTTTTAGCAGAAGGCAAGGCTGATTTCTACTACCGTCATAATCCTACTATGGAGTGGGATACCGCCGCAGGGCAAATTCTTGTAGAAGAGGCAGGTGGCAAAGTGCTTGATGAAAAAAATCAGCCGCTTACCTATAATAAGCCCAACTTGCTCAATGGGAGTTTTTATTGTAAAATGTTTTAGTATTTGCCTTTTTTTATTTTCTAACGTTTTTGCTCAACAAATAGAAAAAGGCTTTGGGATAGGCTGGGGCTATGCCCTAAACGAAAAAACCATTCCCGAAGGGGTGTATAGGCTTGCGTATCTGCAAGGGCGTATAGCCTATAACTTTATCTATACCAAACCACCTCAAAATGCTATTTTTAAGAAGTTACTTTTGGGCGTAGAACCCCAATACAATCGGGTTTGGATTGATGATGCCCCCAAAGAATGGGAAGCAGGACTAAATTTCTTTCTGCAATCCACTTTTTTTCTGAATAAAATTTTTCAGCCTTATTGTATTTTTTCATTAGGACCGCATTACTTTTCTACACCAACCATTCATCAGAGGCGGGGTTTTCTCTTTTCGGATAGTATGGGCATAGGCTCTTATGTGAGTTTGCATAAAAAAATCTTGTTCCATTTTAATTTCCGGTTGCGTCATCTTTCCAATGCCAATACACGCCTGCCCAATTTTGGTATCAATACCTACAATTTTCATTGCGGCTGGGTTTGGTAAGTGAAGGAAAAAATTGTTGAAATTTGTATTTTTTTCAAAAACTTTTTAGCTTTGATAACGATTTTTCAACGTAAAACTAAAATTTGATTATTTATGGCTGTTCAATCACAAGGTTTAGGAATTAACTTTCAACTTACCGAAGAGCATTTGGAAGTACAAAAAGCCGCTCGTGAGTTTGCTCAAAGAGAACTTTTGCCCGGTGTAATAGAAAGAGATGATAAGCAGGAGTTTCCTTACGAGCAAATCAAGAAAATGGGCGAATTGGGCTTTATGGGAATGATGGTTTCGCCTGAATACAACGGCGGTGGTATGGATACGATTTCCTATGTGCTGGCTATGGAGGAAATTTCCAAGATTGATGCTTCGGCTTCGGTGTGTATGTCGGTAAATAACTCTCTGGTTTGTTGGGGCTTGGAAAAGTATGGCAATGAGGAGCAAAAACAAAAATATCTCAAAAGACTTGCTACGGGTGAAATTATTGGTGCTTTTTGTCTTTCTGAACCTGAGGCAGGCTCTGATGCAACCTCTCAGCGTACTACTGCCGAAGATAAAGGCGATTATTACTTGCTGAATGGTGTAAAAAATTGGATTACCAATGGTAGTACAGCTTCGGTATATCTGGTAATGGCTCAAACACACCCCGACAAAGGACATAAGGGAATCAATTGCCTCATTGTAGAAAAAGGAATGGAGGGTTTTGTAGTTGGTAAAAAAGAAGATAAGATGGGGATTCGCGGTTCTGATACGCATAGCTTGATGTTCACTGATGTAAAAGTTCCCAAAGCCAACAGAATAGGCGAGGACGGCTTTGGCTTCCGTTTTGCTATGGAAACCCTCAATGGGGGGCGTATTGGTATTGCGGCACAGGCTTTGGGGATTGCTTCGGGAGCGTATGAACTTGCTCTCAAATACAGCAAAGAACGCAAAGCCTTTGGTAAATTTTTGCACGAGCATCAGGCGATTCAGTTCAAATTAGCAGAAATGTATGCTAAAATTGAAGCCGCTCGTTTGCTCATCTACAAAGCCGCTTATCTGAAAGATACCAAACAAGATTTTGCCCTTGCCGCTGCTACTGCCAAATTGTATGCTTCCGAAATTGCCCAAGAAGTAACTACCGAAGCCGTACAAATTCACGGAGGCTATGGCTACGTGAAGGAGTTTCACGTAGAACGCTTGATGAGAGATGCTAAAATTACACAAATCTATGAAGGTACTTCCGAAGTACAAAAAATTGTAATTGCTCGCTCTCTCTTGAAATAGTGCAACTTTAATTACCCAAAAATACTAATTTTTAGAAAAAAGTCGGTGTATGACTAAAAAAAAGTCTATGCCGACTTTGTTTTTTTATATCAAAAGATTTATATTTGTTCGCAAAAAAATTGTAAAAAAACAAGAACAATCCTTCAAAGCACTATGGAAGATTACGATAAAATTTTAGAATCTCTGCATATTAAATTTCTGAAAGCCAGAAATTTCAAACTGCTTAATCCTTTTGCCGTAAAAAATTTTTACGACATAGAAAACACCTTATTGCTTTTGCACGATGGCGATATTACGCTCAAACTTGGTGATGATTTTGTAAAGGCTCGCCCTGGCGATATTCTTTTTGTACCCGCAGGAAAGCCCACTTATATTATTTATGGAGCTACGGGAGAAAGCAATATGCTCAATAACGAGCAGTTCATCACCCAAAGAGAGAAATTTTTCCAACTCAATACCAACCCCGATTTGGTCGGAAATATTGCTAATTCGTTTAGTTATGTTACTTTCAATGCCAAACTTTTTGATTCAGTAAATTTTTTCACCAGCCTGAACATTACGCCCTTTGTAATACGCCAAAATCCTACGCTTTCACTGCTTATTTTAGATGTGGTTTTAGAAACTTTACAAAAGAAATATGGCAAAAAGCGTGTGCAACGTATCAAAACCGAGCTGATTGTCATTGAGCTAAT
Organism: Raineya sp.; assembly: GCF_053497555.1. Taxonomy (NCBI): domain Bacteria; kingdom Pseudomonadati; phylum Bacteroidota; class Cytophagia; order Cytophagales; family Raineyaceae; genus Raineya; species Raineya sp. Next base: position 6,081 of record NZ_JBRCWE010000001.1, read on the forward strand.
GCGTTATGTTTTGGAAAAAAATTTGTTTGTAGAACAAATTACTACCAATAGCTCTTATTTCAAAGACCAACGCCTAATGGATATTTTTGAATACATCAAAAAATATTTGGGCGGCGACCTTTCCAATAAAGTGCTTGCCAATGTGGCGGGTGTTTCGGAAGACTATGTAGGGCAATATTTCAAAAATCTCACAGGTATCAATCCCCAAGATTACATTGAATACCAACGTATGGAGCGTGCTTCCGAGCTTTTGCGAACCACTAAAAAAAGTATTCGTGAAATTGCCAAAGAAATTGGCTACAAAGACACGGCTTATTTTTGCAGACGATTCAAAATGGTTTTTGGCATTTCGGCAGGAAAAATGCGAAAAAGAGATTTGCTAATGGAAGAATTGGAAAAATTAAAAGTGTAAATTTGCAAGACCAACACTACAAAACTACTAATGAAAGTTACAGGGGTTTCTTTTATCCGAAATGCTATCAAATACGACTACCCCATTGTAGAGGCAATACGCTCTATTTTGCCCATCTGTGATGATTTCGTAGTTGCCGTGGGTAATTCGGAAGATGATACCCAAGAGCTAATTGCCCAGATTGAGCCTCAAAAAATCAAGATTTTACCAACTACTTGGGACGATACCCTGCGAGAAGGAGGGGCGGTGCTGGCACAAGAAACCAATAAGGCTTTACGAGCCGTGCCTGCGGATACCGATTGGGTTTTTTATGTTCAGGGAGATGAAGTAATCCATGAAAAATATTTGCCTACCATTCGGCAAGCTATGCAAACCTACTTGCACGATAAAAATATAGACGGCTTGCTTTTTAAATATCTTCATTTTTACGGCTCTTACGACTACATAGGAACTTCTTATCAGTGGTATAGGCGAGAAATTCGCATTGTACGCAATCGTTCAGATATTTACTCTTACAAAGATGCACAAGGTTTCCGAAAAGGCAATAATCAGAAATTGCGTGTAAAACTCATAGATGCCTTTGTTTATCATTATGGCTGGGTAAAAGAACCCAAAGCAATGCAACAAAAGCAAGAAACCTTTCATAAATACTGGCACGATGATAGCTGGCTTGAAAAAAATATAGCCAAACGTGATGAGTTTGATTACAGCAATGTAGATATTTTGGAAAAATTCACAGGTACGCACCCGCAAGTAATGCAAGCACGCATAGCAAACAAAAACTGGAAATTTGACTATGATTTGAGTTGCAACCGACTTTCTTTGAAAGATAAGTTCAAAAAGTTTGTAGAAAAAGTTACAGGTGGGTATATCATCGGAGAGTACAGAAACTACGTTTTAGTCTAAATCCTTGATAGTTTGAAAAAAATTTTACATATCCTTCTGAGCAGTTCCAAAGGTGGTTTGGAGCTATATGTTTGCAGACTTATGCAAAAGCAAGCAGAAGCGGGCTTTGAAGTCTATGCCTTTATTTTGGAAAATAGCGAAGTGCATAAGATTTTGGCTCAAAATCCTGCTATTCGCTGTATTTTTGGCAAACCTAATAGGCGTTTTCATTGGCAAAATATACGCCATTTGCGAAAAGTGCTGAAAGCCTATCAAATACCGCTATTGCACTCACACAATAATATTGATGTATGGACTGCTTCTATTGCGAATTACGATAAAATTTGCAAGCATTTTTACAGCACCTACATTATGATAGGGGCAAAAAAGAAATTGCCACACTATTATTTTATTTATGGCAATCTTGAAGCCGCTATTTCTACTTCGCTTATTACCAACGAAGCGATGGCTCAAAATTTGGCGGTGAGTGCCGATAAAATTCGTTTGGTACGTTATGGCGTAGAAACAGAAAAATTTATATCTGATTTTCAAAAAAGAGAGGAAATTCGTAAGCAGTGGGGAGCTACCGAAAATCAGATAGTTATTGGAACACTGGCTCGTATTACGCGTTTCAAAAATGTAAGAGAGCTTGCACAAGCCTTTTTGTATATTGAGCAAAAATTTCAGAAAAAAGTAGTGATTTGGCTTATTGGCGAGCCTTCCATTGCCTATTCTGATGAAAAAAGCACCATTTATCTTCCCGAAGACCTTGCCATAGAGCAGGAAATTCAGGATTTTATACAAAAAAATAACTTACAACAGCATATTATTCGCATACCTTTTCAGAAAGAATATATCGCTTTTCTTGATGCAATGGATATTTTTGTGCTTGCTTCCTTTGATGAAATGTATTCGCTTTCAATGATTGAGGCAATGCTGATGAAAAAGCCTGTCATAGGTTTGCGTTCTGGTGGCACTCCCGAACAAATTGGCGAAAATGAAAGAGGGCTACTGATTGAGCAAGCTACGCCACAAGCCATAGCAGGGGCAATCAATACCTATTTAGAAAATCCAGACCTAATGAAACAAAAAGCTGAAAATGCAAGGAATTGGGCTTTGCGTGAGCATAATTGGCAAAATACCCTCGCCGAATATGCTAAAATTTATGGTTTGTAGAGTTATACATTTCCAGAGGCGGTGAGTAATGCCACTGCTGAATGTTGGAGTAAGTTCTGAAAAGATTGTAAGCTATTACAGAAACCATAAGAAAATACCTGAGCTTGCTTCGGAATTTGTGCTTTTGTCCGTCTAAATCGCTTAGCCTTTTCCAAAAAAGAATCTGAAAAAAAGGCATTGCAGGAAAAGCGTATCTATCGCTTTCGTGAGGTATGTTCATACTCAAAGCAAGCATTACCGAAACATAGAAAAAAAAGAGAAAAAAAAGTATGAAAGGGGTTTGTTCTTTGGCAAAGTTTAACCCCAAGCCCAAAATGAAATATACAAACAAAAAACCTGTAAGCCAAGCAGGATTATCGTCCAAAACGGGGAAAATGTTTTTAATGAATGATTCTGCATAACCCATAAAGCTATCCTGCATACTCACTGCCCAAATATTTTCTAAAAAATCGGGTTTATCTTGCAAAAAGCTATTTCTCAACAGCCATAACCCGAGCCCCAAACTGCTGAAAATCATATAACGAAAAGCCTTTTCCCAAGAAAGATAATAAGCAAAAAGTAAAGCAAAGGCTACTACAAAAAAAATTCCTGCCATTCTTTGCAAGCATAGCAAATTGGAAGCTATAACGAGTGCATAGAAAATTTTATCATTTTCTTTTTTAAGTAGTTGCAGAAAAAGAACTACTGCGGCAAGTAAAAAAGTAAGAAACAAGGCTTCTGACCATACAAAAAAATGCACCATTACGAAAATCGTGGAAAGAGCGGCGTGCAAGTAAGAAATAGTTTGCCATAGACGGCTCTGAATAACCTGATGTACAAGCAGGTAGAGCAGGTATAAATTCAGAAGCAAAGTTATTCCAAATAAGACTTTGACAGGAATAAAGCTCAACAGAAAAGGGAAAAGAGGTGTCCAGTTGGTATAGTAGCCTTGTGGCGTGAGAAATTCGCCTTGTTTTCTGAAACTTTTGGCGGCGTAGAGGTAGGCTTTGGCATCTACCGTCAAGCCGAAGCCATTTTGGGTGAGCCAAATCCATATCGCTACTGACAAAACCGCTATCGGTAAAGCCCAAAAATTGAATTTTGAGAGTAATTTCATAGTTTTTGGAGATTATGCCCTAAAATTTCTCTTTTTTTCTTGTTTTTCTCAAAAAATTTTCCTAAAATTCAAAACTTTTAAGGTTTCGGAAAAAATTTGTCAAAAATTTTTACAAAGTTTAAGTTAAAACCTTTGAACTTCAAATTTGAGGCTCTAAATTGAAATAAGAAAGCCCGCTTTCGTAATTTTTTGACAGGTGGCAGTGTTGAATGTTTATTTTTTCTAAAAATGATTGAAAAATTTTTGCAATACATCAGCTATCAGAAACGTCAAAGTCAGCATACCTCTAATTCTTATCGTAACGATTTGGAGCAGTTTCAAGATTTTCTGATAGAGCAGTTTCAGGTGCGAGATATTAGCGAGGCGAGTTTCCAAATGATACGCTCTTGGGTAATGCAACTTTCCGAACAAAATTTACAGCCTACCTCTATCAATCGGAAAATTGCTACGCTGAAATCATTCTATAAGTTTTTGGTAAAAAATGCTTATATCAGTCAAAATCCCACACTGCGTATCAAACCGCTCAAAGTTCCGAAAAAAACGCCTTCTTTTGTTGATGAGCAAGATATGATAAAAATCTTGGATAATTATGAGTTCAGTAAAGATTTCAAAGGCTATCGGGATAAAATTGTATTGGAACTGCTGTATCATACAGGTATGCGTGAGGCAGAGCTATTGGGTTTGAAAGAGGAGTATATCAACTATATTCGTCAGGAAATCAGGGTTTTAGGCAAAGGGAATAAAGAACGTATCATTCCTATTACACCTTCGCTCAATCATCTTTTGCAAGAGTATGTGTATTATCGTGAAAAGGAATTTCCACAACTTTCGCATACTTTTCTGATAGTATCTGACGAAGGCAAACCCGCCTATCCGATGCTGATTTACCGAATAGTAAAAAAATATTTGAGTTTGGTGAATAGTGCCGAAAGAAAAAGTCCGCATACACTTCGCCATACTTTTGCAACACATATGCTCAATAAGGGAGCAGATTTGAACGCTATCAAAGAAATTTTGGGGCATAGCAACCTGAAAGCCACCCAAATTTATACGCATAATTCACTTCAAAAACTCAAAGATGTATTCAAGCAGGCTCACCCGAAAGCCTGACAAAACTCATTGCTTTTCATCAATTTTTTTAATTTTTTAGTCTTATGGTTTCACCTTAAAAATGTAGCGTTATGAAAGTGCAAATTCAATCCGTGCATTTTGATGCAGACATCAAGTTGCTTGATTTCATTGAAAAAAAGTTAAACAAATTAGATACTTATTACGACCGTGTCATTGATGCCACCGTATTTTTGCGATTGGATAAAAACGACCACAAAGAAAACAAAATCGTTGAAGTGAAAATAAATGTTCCCGGCAACGTGATTTTTGCCAAAGCTCAAAAAAATACCTTTGAAAGTGCCACAGACGAGGTGCTTGATGTACTCAAAAGGCAAATCACCAAGCACAAAGAAAAGCAAATGAACCATTAAGGTATAGTTTAGATTTTATGTGCCAAAACTTCCTGAATTTTGTTCAGGAAGTTTTTATTTTTGAACTTTTCAGAAAAACTCGCTACCTTTGCAGTTAAATTCTAAATGTAGTGGAAATTCTAAAACAACTTCTGGATTTTATTTTACACGTAGATAAGCACTTGCAAGGGCTTTTTCAGGATTATGGTGTATGGATTTATGCTATTTTGTTTCTGATAATTTTTGTGGAAACAGGCTTGGTAGTAATGCCCTTTTTGCCCGGTGATTCGCTTCTTTTTGCCACAGGAGCTTTGATAAGTGTTACTAATGAACTCAACATTTGGCTAATGGGGCTGATTTTGTTTGTAGCGGCAGTAATTGGTGATAGCGTAAATTATTGGGTAGGGAAAAGATTGGGAAATAGCGTATTTCAGCGAGAAAGTCGTTGGATAAAAAAGGAATACCTTTTGCGTACCCAAAAATTTTATGAAAAACACGGAGGCAAAACAATTATTTTCGCAAGATTTATTCCTATCATACGTACTTTTGCTCCCTTTGTGGCGGGTATTGGCACAATGAACTATCCTCGTTTTTTGGCTTACAACGTAATTGGAGGCTTTGTGTGGGTGTGGTCTTTTTTGTGGTTGGGCTATCTTTTTGCTGATACCGAAATTGTACGTAAAAACTTTACACTTGTCATTTTTGCTATTATTTTGCTTTCCATTACGCCGCCTATTGTTGAAATTATCAGGCATAAGTTTTTTAAGAAAAAAGAAACAGAAGTTACGCATAAAAGTTAGGTACTATGACACAAGAGCAATACAAAGATGTAAAAGCCCGTATCTCGGCTTTGAGGAGGTATCTTTGACTACGATACGAAACTACAAGAACTCACCGAAAGACAAGAAAAAACCACTGCTACTGACTTCTGGGAAAATGCTCAGCAGGCAGAAGCTGTAATGAAAGAAATTCGTAATATCAAGGTTTGGACAGAGCCAATGCAGGCTCTTTTGCAGGCAGAAGCCGATTTTGAAGTATTGTATGAGTTTTATCAGAATAATGAGCTTTCAGAAGAGGAAATTGACCAAGAGTTTCATAAGCTACTGCAACAGGTTGAAGCCTTAGAGTTCAAGAAAATGTTGAGTGGCGAAGAAGATGCTTTGAGTGCAATGATGGAAATCAATCCAGGGGCAGGTGGCACTGAAAGTATGGACTGGGCGGAAATGCTGATGCGTATGTATATTATGTGGGGCGAAAGTCAGGGTTTTAAGGTGAGAGAGGTAAATTACCAAGCAGGTGAGGTAGCAGGTTGTAAATCGGCTACTTTGGAATTTGAAGGAGAATTTGCTTATGGTCTTTTGAAGTCCGAAATAGGTGTGCATCGTTTGGTGCGTGTTTCACCTTTTGATTCAGGTGGTAGAAGGCACACCTCTTTTGCTTCGGTATTTGTGTATCCGATTGTTGATGATAACATTGAAATCACCATTAACCCTGCGGATTTGGAATGGGATACGTTTCGTTCGGGTGGAGCAGGCGGGCAGAATGTAAATAAAGTAGAAACAGCGGTTAGGGTTCGTCATAAGCCCACAGGTATCGTGGTGGAGTGCCAGCAAGAACGCTCTCAACATCAAAATCGTGAAAAAGCCTTGCAAATGCTCAAATCAAGGCTTTATCAGTTGGAAATGGAAAAAAGACAAGAAGAGAAAGATAAAATAGAAGGAACTAAGAAAAAAATTGACTTTGGCTCGCAAATTCGCAATTATGTACTTCACCCCTACAAACTTGTCAAAGATGTTCGTACAGGTGTAGAGCGTACAGATGTGCAAAACGTACTCAATGGCGATATAAACGATTTTATTAAGGCATATTTAATGATGCAGTAATATGCAATTTGCTGATGTAAAAAATGATATTGCCTTTCGTAAAATTTTCGGGAACGAAAACAAAAAACAGATTTTGATTTCGTTCCTCAATGCAATTTTAGGATTGGAAGGAGAGCGAAAAATCGCAGATGTGCAAATACTCAACCCTTATCAAGTTCCCATAGTGTTAGGTGCAAAATCTACCGTGCTTGATGTAAAGGCTCGTGATGAAGCAGGCAAAGAGTATATTGTTGAGATGCAAGTTACAGATAAAATTGGCTTTGCTCAAAGAGTAGTGTATTATTCTGCCAAAAGTTACATTTCGCAACTCAATGCCAAAGAGGAGTATTACCAGCTCAAACCTGTAATTTTTATTGGTATTTTAGATTTTACCTTTTTGGAAACTTCTCACTACCTTTCCCGACATCTCATTTTAGACGAAAAAACCCAAGAACACAAACTCAAAGACCTTGAATTTAATTTTATTGAGCTACCCAAATTCAATAAAACTGAAAAAGAACTACAAACACTCACAGAAAAATGGGTGTTTTTTATCAAAAATGCAGAAAATTTAGAAGTTATTCCTGAAAGTGTTGATGATGAAGGATTGAAAACAGCTTACTTGGAAGCTGATAAGCATCTCTGGAGCAAAAAAGACCTTGAAGCCTACGAATATGCTCGTATGCGTGAAACTGACGAAAAAGCTGAAAAAATGAAAGCAGAGCAAGTTGGCTTTCAGAAAGGTTTAGAGAAAGGAATAGAAAAAGGAATAAAAAAAGGAGTAAAAAAGGGAATAAAAGAAGGTATTGAAAAAAATAAAATAGAAACTGCTCTCAAAGCTATTCAAAAGGGCTTGGATAATGAAACTATCAGCGAACTAACAGGACTTTCGTTGCAAGAAATAGAAAATTTACGCTCTCAAAAATCATAATGAAATATTAAATGTAAAAGTTATTGTTACGTCTATGAAACAGGTTATTGAAGATATTGGAATTTTAGAAAATACGGAGGCTTGCGAAACCGTAAAAACTACACAGGAAAACAATACGGGCAAGGCACGCAAGTTGTATATTGAAAGCTACGGCTGTCAGATGAATTTTTCTGACTCCGAAATAGTAGCTTCTATTATGCAAGAAAATGATTTTGATACCACTGCCACTGCCGAAAATGCCGACCTTATTTTTCTAAACACTTGTGCTATTCGCGATAATGCCGAGCAAAAAATTCGCCACCGCTTGCAATATCTGCAAAGTCTGAAAAAAAAGCGTCCTCACTTGCTGGTAGGAGTGTTGGGCTGTATGGCAGAACGACTGAAAACCAAATTATTAGAAGAAGAAAAAGTGGTTGATATTGTTGCAGGTCCCGATGCTTACAGAGATTTACCCAAACTCGTAAGTGAAGCCGATGAGGGCAGTAAGGCTATCAATGTATTTCTTTCTCGTGAGGAAACCTATGCTGATATCAATCCTGTAAGGCTCAATTCTAATGGAGTTACGGCATTTGTTTCTATAATGCGAGGTTGTGATAATATGTGTTCGTTTTGTGTAGTGCCTTTTACGCGTGGTCGGGAGCGGAGTCGTAGTCCGTATTCTATTGTAGAGGAGTGCAAAAACCTGTTTGCAAATGGTTATCGGGAGGTTACTTTGCTTGGGCAGAACGTAGATTCTTACTTATGGACTTCCAAAGAGGAAATTATTTCTCTCAAAAGCTACGAAAAAGCTATTGCCAAAGGCGAAAATTTTGAAGGAATTGAAACCTGCAATTTCGCCCAACTTTTGGAGCGAGTTGCTCAAATTTCCCCTGAATTGCGGGTGCGTTTTTCTACTTCTCACCCCAAAGATATTACAGATGAAGTGCTTTATACAATGGCAAAATACGAAAATATCTGTAAATATATCCATTTACCTGTACAAAGTGGCAACAATCGTATTTTGTCTTTGATGAATCGCACTTACACGCGTGAATGGTACTTAGAGCGTATTGGAGCTATTCGCCGAATTTTAGGGGAGGAGTGTGGTATTTCTTCGGATATGATTGCAGGTTTTTGCACCGAAACCGAAGCAGAGCATCAAGATACGCTTTCGTTGATGCGAATAGTGGAGTATGATTTTTCGTATATGTTTTACTATTCGGAGCGTCCGAATACGCCCGCTGAAAAGAAACTCAAAGATGATATTCCTTTGGAAGTGAAAAAAAGACGCTTAAACGAAATCATCGCTTTGCAAAACGAGCTTTCTTACAAACGTAATCAACAAGATGTTGGTAAGGTGCATAAGGTGCTAGTAGAAGGATTTTCTAAACGCTCACAAGAATATTTACAGGGTAGAAATTCAGCCAATAAAGTAGTGATATTCCCTAAAAAGCACCATCAAAAAGGCGATTATGTGAACGTACTTGTTAAGGAGGCTAATTCAGCGACTCTCGTAGGAGAAGCGGTAGATTAAAATCTTAAAAATTTTTTCCAAAAGATTTGAGCCATTTTTCTGAACTCTTTTTTTCTCAAAGATAGGTATTTGATAGCTCTCAAAAGGTAAAGAATTTTGGTATAAAGCCAGCCTTTTTCTTTGAGCCAGAAATGAGTTTCATTTTGGAGCGATTTTTCTAATTTACTGATAGGAATAGCTGAATTTTGACTGCTTGCCGAAACGTGATGAATAGCTCGTGTAGCAGGTGTAAAAAGAACTTGATAACCTAATTTTTTGATTAAGTAGCACCATTGTACATCTTCAAAATACATAAAAAAGTCATCGGGAAGTTTGCTTTGTGGCATTTTTTCAATAATTTCTTTTTTGGTGAGAAAAAAAGCACCCCAAACCCAATCCACAAAAATTTCCTCATTGTGCGAAAAGTAAAATCCAAGCAGTTTTTTATTTCCAAGAACTTTGTGCAGCCTGAAAATTTCAATGATTTCGCAGGTAAGATTATGGAATTTATTAGCGGTGTGTTGTATTTTTCCATTAGGATAGATAAGTAGCGGACTAACTACTCCAATTGTAGGTTTTTCTTGAATTTTTTTTAAGCAAATTTCTATGGAATTTTCGGTGAGTTCAATATCGCTATTGAGGAGTAAAATATACTTACCTTTGGCATATTGCAAGCCAAGGTTATTGCCTTTAGCAAAACCTACATTTTCAGTAGATTTGATAAGTGTAATTTGCGGAAAAAGCTCTAAAAA
>NZ_JBRCWE010000002.1:0-6253 GCF_053497555.1 Raineya sp.
ATTCAAATCCTTCAAAGAATTTTTGCCAAGATTCATCAATAGAAGTAGGGTCAGCTTTGTAAGCACGGTACAATTCATCTACGTAATTGCCGTGTGCATTGGCGATATACGAATATTTATCCATAAAACTGCAAGGTTGAATGAAAGCGAAAAATAAAGAAATTTTGCAAATCTAACAAAATTTTTGATTGGCAAATAAAAGCCTAAAAAAGCCAAAAGCCCTTGCACGCAAGGCAAGGGCTTGGGTAGGTGAGCAGAAAACCTTACTTCATAATGGTTACTGTGCCTTTGAAAACTTTTGAGGTATAGTCTATGACATAGAAATACGCACCTGCGGGTAAATTTCCGCCGTCCCATTTGAAATCACGTTGTTTGCTTTCAAATACGGCTTTGCCCCAGCGGTTGTAAATTTTAATACCATTGTATTTGTATAAACAATTATCAGCAGGTAAAAATCTGTTGAATTCTGCAATAGCGGGCAGATTTTCCATTTCAAAAAAGTCGTTGATGCCATCACCATTCGGGGTAAAAATATTGGCGGGCAAAAAGGCATCTACATTAGAAAAATCATCACGAACTTTTATCTTGATAGTCATTTGAGCATCGGCAATATCGCAAGAATTATTTTTTTCTACCAAGAAAATATCTACCAAATACTCATCATTTTGCCCATTGGTTTTAATAAATCGGCAATCGGGTTTCCAAATGAAATCGGTGGTAAAGCGTCCTTTACCTTCTATGGGGGTAAAGGTAATATCAAGGCTATCAATATTGAAATTTCTGCCTACGGCAAAGATTTTGAGCGAATCGTTATCGCGGTCGAAGGCTTGGAAAGTAATTTTTACTTCCTGCCCTGCGGGTAAGTAAGGGTTTGCGGTAAGTGTAGGAATATCAAAATTAGGAGTTGCCGCAATAATAGAAAGCGAGGGAGGGTTGTTGAAACGTGGTTTGACTTTAAACCTTACAAAGAGCGTATCAATCCCTCTTACAGGGCAACCTTGGTCATCTCCAATAATGCCAAATTCAAATATTTCATCACCTCGGAAACTATACAAACACTCTCGCCAACAGAAACGCACCACTCCGATTCCCGAGCTGTTGATAGTAACACCACCAACAGGCTGATTATTAGAGTTTCTGAAAGGACGATAGTTGTTTTGTGTAAGTCTTTGAGCATTGGCATTCAAAGGCAAATAAGTAAGGCGAATATTTTGATTAGGCGTATCAAAGATTTGCAAATTCAGACATAGACCTTTGTTGGCATCTAATTCGTACAAAGAATTTTCATTGTAGATGCTATTATCTTGCAGTTGCAAGCGTATTTGCGGAACGGGGTTATCCTCTTGGCAGTTTTTTACCAAAATCTGATAATCTCGGCGAACTTCACCGATTTTTACGCCCCCTCGGTATTCTTCACACAGAACGGAAAAAACAAATAGCCCTGTTCTGTTCGGATTGCCCGATAGCACTCCTGTTGTTGGATTTACGCTAAGTGGTTGTCCTACATTGCTGGGTATGGCATTGGTAGCAGAGTATCCTGTTGCCCAAGTGATTTCCGTGGGAGGATAAGGGTTATAGGTTGCAGGTGGGGCAGGATTAGGGTTGAAATTGGAAGCGATACCATTGTAAGGTGTAACCATTGAATATACGAGCTGGTCGCCATCGGGGTCGGTAGCTCCAAAAGGGAAAGTAAAGTTATTGAATAAACACAAATAACTGGTTTGGGGTGTAGGAAAAACGGGGCTATTGTTGATAAAAGGATTTCCCCCTTGAATAATAGCAGGAAACTCTAAATAAAAAGAGTTAGCGGCATTGCCCGGAGACACAATATTGGTGATAGCATTATTTCTGCAACATCTTTCCCAAGTTACATAGTAGCCCTGTATATCTGAATAATTAGCAGGATTTAGAGTAACTTGTGCTTCATAGACGAGCTTGGTAAAACGTAAAAGAACTTGATTAGTACAAGTGTCCGCAGGGAATTGCAAATCAGTTTCTTGTACCAGTGGCATTGTGAGGGTTTGAATACGCGTATTGTTAGATTTGCGATAAAAGCCTATCGTAATGCTATTGTCTTTCACGTTAGAAACCCTATCCCAATACATATTGAGATTCATACGATAGGTTGTTCCTGAAAGAAAAGTCATTTGCAATTCGCCACCTACAATGTGGGTTGCCGAAGCAAAGTAACTTCCAAAGCTAATAAGCAAGAGTAGTAAAATTTTTCTCATTGCGTTCTTGTTTTAAGAGGTTTTATCTGCAAAAATAATAAATTTCTTTGTAGTAACCGAATTTTTTTTGGTTTTTTTGGAAAAATTGTAATTTTCTTTGCTTTTGTGATGCTTGTCTTATCAGGAATAAAAACCTTGTAAATTACCGAAAATTCGGTAGGTCTTAAAAAATCTTTGGTATAAAATTTCGCATTTCTTTGTTTATCCCAAAAAATATTCGTTATTTGCCTTTTAATTCGTTCTGATGCGTATAGTTATAGAGCCTCAATATTTACCAAGCATTGCGTATTTTTGTGCTTTGCGAAGGGCAGAGCAAATTAATTTAGAAATTTATGAATATTACGAAAAGCAAAGCTATCGTAATAGGTGCTATATCAATACTTCGCAAGGAAAAATGCTTTTAAGCGTACCTGTAAAGCACTTGGGGAAGCAAATTTTCAGAGATGTACGTATAGATTATAGCGAAAACTGGGTAGATGTGCATTGGCGTAGTATTGCTTCGGCTTATGGGAAAGCTCCCTTTTTTGAGTATTTTGCAGAGAGTTTCCAAAAAATTTTGTACCAAAAACCTGCCTTTTTGTTAGATTTGAATATAAACTTAATGACAAATTGTCTAAAAATTTTAGGTTGGCAAAAAGTTTGGTTTTTCTCTGAAAAATATGTAGATTTAAGTCCTGATTTGGTGGATTTGCGTTCAGCAATACACCCCAAAAAAACAGAAAAAATCAAAGATTTTTACAAACCTTATCCTTATTTGCAAGTGTTTGGCAATAAATTTGAGGAGAATTTGAGTGTGATAGACTTGATTTTCTGTGAGGGTAGGCAAAGTTCCTCTATCATAGAACAAAGTATTCCGAACAAATAACAGAAATGAATTGTTTAAGAAACTGAAAAGCATTTGTAGCCAATGGAAGCAAAATTTTCTAATCAAGTAAAAGAGGTTATTTCGCATAGCAAAGAAGAGGCTTTGCGTTTAGGACACAATTATATAGGCACAGAACACATTATTCTGGGCTTATTGAAAGAAGAAGACAGCAAAGCCGTCAAGGTACTCAAACAGCTTGGTGTTTCGCTTGATGAACTCAAATACGTAATTGAGCAAACCATCAAAGGTACAGCAACTTACGATGTAAAAAGCATTGCCAATATATCGCTCACCAAACAATCAGAAAAGGCTCTGAAAGTAACCTATTTAGAAGCACGCATTTTCAAAAGCAATGTAATTGGCACAGAACATCTTTTACTTTCTATTTTGAGAGAGGAAGATAATCTTGGCTCGCAGATACTGGCACGCTTCAATGTAACTTATGAAACGGTCAAGCGAGCTTTGGAAGACGAAGATTATACCATTCCTCACGCAGGTCCCGATACTGATGATGCCGATGATGACCAAGGCAGAATTTTTGGAGGTGGCGGTGGAGGTATTCGCGAAGGCAAAGAAAAATCTAAAAGCTCAACACCCGTTTTGGACAATTTTGGCAGAGATTTGACCAAAATGGCAGAACAAGGCAAATTGGACCCTATTATTGGCAGAGAAAAAGAAATTGAACGTGTAGCCCAAATCCTTTCTCGCCGCAAGAAAAACAACCCTATTCTTATCGGAGAACCCGGCGTGGGTAAAACAGCTATTGCAGAGGGTTTAGCCTTGAAAATTGTGCAGAAAAAAGTTTCTCGTGTGCTTTTCAACAAAAGAGTTGTTACACTTGATTTGGCTTCGCTTGTCGCAGGAACAAAATATCGCGGGCAGTTTGAGGAGCGTATGAAAGCCGTGATGAATGAGCTGGAAAAATCGCCTGATGTTATTCTTTTCATAGATGAATTGCACACCATAGTAGGAGCAGGAGGAGCAAGTGGCTCTCTTGATGCTTCCAATATGTTCAAACCTGCTTTGGCTCGGGGCGATATTCAATGTATTGGGGCTACTACGTTGGACGAGTACCGCCAATATATTGAAAAAGATGGAGCTTTGGCTCGCCGCTTTCAGGTAGTAATGGTAGAGGCAACCACACCCGAAGAAACCATTGAAATTTTACACAATATCAAGGATAAATATGAAGACCACCACCACGTTTATTATACCAAAGAAGCTATTGAGGCTTGTGTAAAACTTTCAGACCGCTATATTTCTGATAGGTTTTTGCCCGATAAAGCCATAGATATAATGGACGAGGCAGGAGCAAGAGTGCATATCAATAATATTCAAGTGCCTGATGATATTTTGAGATTGGAGGAGCAGATTGAAAATATTAAAAAGGAAAAAACACTTGTTGTAAAAAGTCAGAAGTACGAGGAAGCCGCCCAGTTGCGTGATAAAGAAAAACGCTTGCAAGACCAACTGGAGCGTGCCAAATTGGCTTGGGAAGAAGAAACTAAAAAGAAACGTTATACCGTAACTGCCGAAAATGTTGCAGAGGTGGTAGCAATGGTTACAGGAATTCCTGTGCAAAGAGTAGCCCAAAGCGAAAGTGCTAAAATTTTACAAATGGGCGAAGCCCTGAAAGGTAAAGTTATTGGACAAGACCAAGCCATCGAAAAACTTGTCAAGGCTATTCAACGCACGCGTGTAGGGCTGAAAGACCCTAAAAAACCTATCGGCTCTTTTGTTTTCTTAGGTCCCACAGGCGTAGGGAAAACCGAACTTGCCAAAGTGCTTGCCACTTACCTTTTTGATAGGGAAGATGCTTTGGTGCGTATTGATATGAGCGAGTATATGGAAAAGTTTTCTGTTTCTCGTCTTGTTGGGGCACCTCCCGGCTATGTGGGTTACGAAGAGGGCGGACAGCTAACCGAAAAAATCAGACGTAAGCCTTATAGTGTAGTATTGCTTGATGAAATTGAAAAAGCCCACCCCGATGTGTTCAATATATTGCTTCAAGTGCTTGATGATGGTATTCTTACCGATGGCTTGGGCAGAAGGGTAGATTTCAAAAATACCATTATCATAATGACTTCTAATATCGGTGTGAGAGATTTGAAAGATTTTGGTACAGGTATTGGTTTTGCTACCAAAGCCCGTACCGAAAATATGGACGAGGCTGTGAAAGCCACTATTCAAAACGCACTGCGAAAAGCCTTTTCGCCTGAGTTTCTCAACCGCCTTGATGATGTAATTATTTTCAACTCACTTGAAAAACATCATTTACACCAAATCATTGATTTGATGCTCAAAAAAGTATTTGCTCGCATAGAAGCTTTGGGCTACAATATTGAAGTTACCGAAAAAGCCAAAGATTTTCTTGCCGAAAAAGGCTACGACCCACAATACGGAGCAAGACCTTTGGGAAGAGCGATACAGAAATATTTAGAAGACCCTATCGCCGAAGAAATTCTCAAAAACGAAATGGAGCAAGGTGATACACTGATTGCAGACTATTCGGGTGAGGGAGAAGTGCTTACTTTTTCGGTGAAAGATACCAAAGCCGTTTAGAAAAGTTATCAAAATATGCAAAAGACCTGCAAAAAATCATTTTGCAGGTCTTTTCTTTTTACTCTTTGTATTGCTGAATTAGCCTAAACAAGGCTTTTTGAACCTCTAAATCCTCAAAAAACTCATATAAAAGTGTATGATGTTCGTAATGTGTGCTTAAAGCGACTTCTAAATTTTGCAGAGCCTCTTTGTATCTGCCCAAAGAGAGCATATAGGCTATTTGGCGATAGATGAGTTGGGGTTCATCAGGCGTTTCTGCCAGTCCTTCTTCAATAGTGGCAAGAGCCTTATGATAGTCGCCTTGTTCATAAAAAACCATAGACCAGTTGAGCCAAACATCGGCTTGCGAGGGGTCTAATTCGGCGGCAGTCTGATAGGCTTCAAGAGCTGAAAAGGTATTACCAAAATTGTATTCGGTATCGGCGAGAGCAAGCCAGTAAGCAGGGTTGTTGTTATCTAGCTCTATGGCTTTCTTGAAAACATTGAGGGCTTCCAACCATTTTTCTTGTGCATACAAACAACAACCTACTCCATACCAAGCCTCGTGCCAGTGGGAATTTAATTTTATGGCTTTACGATAGTATTCAGTAGCTTG
>NZ_JBRCWE010000003.1:0-55630 GCF_053497555.1 Raineya sp.
TAGCCCCGATGATGTAAAAGTGCAGGCTGTTCACGGCTTACATCTAAACGTAAATTATCCGATTATTTCCAAATCCAGCCTAATAGTGAGCCTAACTGCTCAATATCAGGAAAGTCGTTTTATTATTGAAGACCCCAAAGGGTATAGTCTGTACCAAAGCCTCAATGATAGAGGTTTGCGTACAGGGGGTATTGGCACCACTATTTTCAAGCCGCTCAACGAAAGCCGTTTTATGATTTTTCAGGCACAAGCCGATATAAACGGCGATTTCAAATCCAGTGAGCTAGGTACGGCTTTTAGTAGTGGGCTGACGTTTAGTGGGGCTTTTGTATATGGTTGGAAAAAAAGCGACCGCTTTATGTGGGGGATTGGGGTTACACGCACCTATCGTGGGGGCGAAACTTTGCATATTCCCATTTTGCTTTACAACCGCACTTTCAATGACCGCTGGGGTATAGAAGTGCTTTTCCCTGCACGTCTGCATTTCCGTAGAAATTTCTCACCCAAATCTCTTTTGCAATTGGGTTATGAAATTGTTGGAAACTCTTATCATATTAGCAATGTAAGCACGCAAGTAGGCTCAGATTTGCGTCCTTATGACGATTTGCAACTTCGCCGCTCGGAAGTAAAAATCAGGGCTATTTATGAGCAAGCTCTGAAAAACTTTATTTGGATTTCAGTGCAAGCAGGTTTTCGCTACAATTACAAGTTTAACCTTTCCGAAGCTCGCGATGTAAAAGAAGGGCTATTTAATAAGAAATTCTTGCTCAACAACGATATTGGCAATACTCCTTATGTGAGTGTAGGTATTTACTTGGTAAGTCCATAAGAAAAGACAAAAGCTATTAAAACGACCACACCTTGAAATAGCTGTGGTCGTTTTGGTTTTTATAGCTACTTGCTTTTGAGTGATTTGAGTTATTTTTACTCACATATCTTACCGAGTATTAGGAACTCTTGATATACGTTTTTCCTGTCATAAAGTTCATTCCTCTCTTTATATTGCTTCATAGAAACTTAATTCTTGTCATAGCGAACAGCAGCATTCTCAATAAAATAACTCCGTGTTTCCATCTTTGGATGTTTGTTGTTCCATAAGTTCGGGCTTTATATCTGATAGGTAGCTCAATAATTTTGAGCCCTAATCGTGAAGCTCCAAAAAGTAGGTCAAAATCTCCAAAGGGGTCAAACTCTCCGAAATAAGCCCTGTTGGCAGCTAATTTCTGGTAATTACTTCTGGATAAAACTTTTGTTCCACATAAAGTATCTTTTAGGGATTGGCTTAAAGTAAAAGAAAAAGCAGATGCAAAAAATTTGTTCCCAATTAAATTAAAAAATCTCATAGCCTCTTTTTCCATTGGATACACTAAACGACTTCCATTGATAAATTCACCTAAATCATTTCTGATAGCTGCATAAAATTTAGGCAAATCTTCCGGTGGAACAGTCATATCGGCATCTAAAATCATAAGTATTTCTTGCTCTGCCATAGCAAACCCCTTTCTAACAGCATCGCCTTTCCCTTTACCATCTTGCTTTGCTGAGCGAATTTTTATCTTGTTTTTGTACAATTCTTGAACTCTTTGTATCTCTTCCCAAGTATTATCTGAAGAACCACCTTCAACAAAAATCAACTCATCATTTTCTCCCATTTTAGGTAATCTTTGAACAATTTGTTCTATGTTGCCTGCTTCATTACGTGCCGCTACTATAATTGATACAGATGCATTCTCTAATGTCTTTTTTAGTCTGGGACGCAAGACAGCAACATTTAATAAACCAAAAAGACGAAAAAAGGGTAGAGGCAATAACCATTTGTTTAGAATATAGCTAAGAACAGGAATAAAGACGGGACAAAGAATTCTAGGGTTTCTTTGAACTATCTCAAAATTAGACAATAAGGCAAAGTTTTGTACATCTTCGTGAGTTATCCAGTTCATTGAAGGCGTTTTTTTACGTAACCCCAGAAAAGATGCTAATTTTATTAAAGGAGACCACAAAGCACTATAATAAACAAGTATCAATCGTGTATTTGCGTTAATTTTATGGTATATTTGTGTTAAAAGGATTTGGATATCTTCTTCGTAATGGAGTGTTCCATTCAAAATCACATATTCCGTGCTTGGAGGAATTTCTACAACGTTTTCCCCAGATACATACTCGTTACAATTTAACTCTTTTTGTAACAAATTGTTTTTAGGTTTTATCTCAAACACTTTATCGTTGGGTCTGATGTAGAAGCTGATGTATTTAGCTAACAATTTGTACAGGTATTTTTTCATATTTATTATTTTTGGTGTAAAATCTCATAGATAAATTCTCCTGAACCATTTTCCATTACCAATCTAATAGGTAAGCTCAAAATTTCAGTATCATTTTTTCTAATTTCTAGCGGGGAAGTGGTTATAGCCCCTCCCACCATCAAAATTCTTTTGTTTTTAGATATAATTTCATCAATACTAATTGGTTCTCCCCAACTATAGCACCAATTATTCCAAATATTGAATTCTAAATAATCAGGATATATTTTTTTTAAGATATTTCTATAATTTACTTTCATAGCACCAGAATAACCTAGTCCAAATCCAAGAGCATATTTGGGTGAAGAACAAGGATAATAATATAGAATGATAGCATTTTTCTCATTAAGAGCATTTTCTTGAATCTGTTTTCTTTTAATAACCTCATTTTTGGTATTGACTAATTCTTCTTGAAATAGTTGTTTTTGATGCGAAATGATGTATATTGATGTTATCACAGAGGGCATTACTAACCAGTACCATTTGAAAATCCTTGATAAAAACATATAAAATATTACCAAAAAACAATAACCAAATGAAAGCAGTGGCAGTGCATAGCGATATTGATAGTGTTTGCCTATAAAAATTAAATAAATTATGTTGATACATACAAAAGCTAACAGGCAAAGTAGTAATTTTTTCCTAATGCTTTCATCTATTTCGCTCTTTTTTTGTATCCAAGCTAAAAATACTATAAAACTACTTAAAAATGCGATTATGAAGTAAGAGCCTTGGGTACTAAATAAATCTCTAATATTTTCTTTGAACATATTAAAATTAAGAAAATTGGCTTCTCCTGAATTGTAGTACCCAGACCTAATTAGCAACCCTCTAACCCAAAAGTAGAAGTATTCGTGAGAAAATAAAGCTGGCATAGCTAAAATTGCAAATAATACTATGCAAACCAATACATAATACATTTTGTCATTTTTCTTTTTCAAAAAGAAAAATGGCAATAAACCTAATGGAGCTAATGTGATTTTAGTAACAATACCTGAAATTATTGCCAAAGAAAAGCCCCAAATCTGCTTGGTTGTATCTAAAAATCGTTCCTTTTGTGTATAAAAAAGAATGCAGTAAAGAGCAATGATAGTGCTGTGTATCCATAATAGAGATTCAGCGGCAACTCTGGGTATATTAAATGCCGCAATATGCAGGAATAAAAAAGGGGTAAGTTGTAAATAAATACCTATCCAGAGCTTTTGAGTATAATGATAAGCTATCCAACCTATTACAAAAGAAGCCAATACATTTAGAACAATAATAACATTGGCAAATGTATGTAAATACTTTTCAGGGTAAGTCAAAACATCTTCGGCTAAGGTGCTTTTTTCTCCGTCTATCCAGTATAACGTTCTAATAACAACTACACCGAGATACTGTAAGGTTGTACCAGGATGATCTACGTGTTGAGGATTTTTCCCGTAAGCTAAATTAGTGGCATTGATAAGATACACATAGCTTGGGTCGGAGTTATAGCCTGTATGAAAATCGGTAAAAGATGCTTTTGCCAAATAAAGAGTGTATCCAAAAATCAGAGGAAGTACCCAAAAAACAAAAATTTTTAGCAGTTTCATTCTTTTGCATTTTTTCTAGTTTTTTCTGGATATTGTTGAATATAGTGGTAAATAGCTATTTTGTATATCCAGTATGCTTCTGGTTTATCACTTTTTGCTGTAAGTTGTTTTATGTAGTTTAAGTTATCAGGAACAATATACATTTGCTTAATAACACTCTGAATAAGCATATCTTTGCTTTGAATTTTGCCAGATTTGAAAAATATGAAATCATCGCCTTGATAATCAGGAATATTTTTAATTTCGCTAACTATTTGAGCAGAGGTGTATTTTTGATAACTCAAAACATTGAGGGCTTGATAGTTATTGAGAATATCCAATATTGCAAAATAAAAACAAGCTAAACCAATAAAAATAAAAAGTACAAAATATTTTTGCTGAATGTATATTTCTTTATGCTTTTTAAGTTTCAGAAAAAGATAAAAAAGTAGAATAGAAATTAGAAAAATGCCTAAAAAAAGTGAAAATTGTATTTCTGGAAAAAAATTTCGGGGAAAAGTTGGAATATCATCTTCGCCGTCAATAATTACAACGGATTTCATCTGCCAATCTATCCAAAGAATGCTAAAGCAAGCACAAACCTGTATCAGCCATAAAAGAAAAAGATTTTTTAGAAGTTTTCCCAGAGGTTTCATCAGTTATTATTTTTTTTCTAAAACGATATAACATCTAAAAGCCAGCAGAGAGCGAAGCGGATATAAAATTTTTTCAATAAATTGAAAAAAAGGAATAGACCAATCTGGAATCATTGCTTTATTTTCAAATCCGCCAGAGGCAGGATAGAGCAAAAAACTTAATTTTTCCTTCTTGATAATCTTAAACTTTTCACCAAATTTATCCAAAAAACTTTTGTAGTGCTTAAAAAAAATTAGAAAGGGAATAGCCTGATTTGAGTCCCAAGGATCCTTTTGCTCCAAACCTTGTTTTGAAAAATAATCTATATTCATAATAAAAGGCTCGGGGTGAAACTTCCTGTATATAGGTAATGAAAACGCAGAAGGAAAAGGCTCCAACATAACAATTCGTCCTCCTTTACAAAGAACCCTATGAGCTTCTTCTAAAAATAAAATAGGATTGGCTAAGTGATGAAAAACATCTATAAGTACAATATTGCCAACCTCACCATCTTGAAAAGGTATCTGATGTGCATCAAAACACATATCTAACCAAGGCTGTGGGTCTATATCCGCTGAAATTACATCAGGCTTGTATTCTTTGAAGTTACCCGTACCAGCTCCCAACTCCAAAGTTTTGGGATGATTGATTAAATCCTTAATAATTTTGCGATACCACTCCTCGTAGATTATTCTCAAAATTTTTTTTTGCCTCCAAGTTTGTTGGTGTCTTGAAAGAATATTCATAAGCTAAAAATAAGACTTGCAATGACTTTGAACTGGTGCTAATGTAATTTCAGCAAAAAGATAAAACTCTTTTTCAACTAGGACATTATTGCTACTATGCAAAACATCAGATAAATTTTTTCAAAGTAAAACTATGAAAATTTGCCTCTGTGAAAGATTTTCTATGAAAATTTTTACTTTGCTACGCAAAAATAATAACCTTTTTGTATTTTTGGCAAAAAACCTTTTGCAAAAATGATGGAATCAGGAAAAACCAAAGCTGAAAAATATCAGATTTTAGCAGAAAAAAATGCTGAAGCCCTCTTGGGAGGTGGAAAAGATAAAATTGAAGCACAACACAAAAAAGGCAAACTCACAGCTCGTGAGCGTATAGAATTGCTTTTAGACAAAGGTTCTTTTGAAGAAATTGGCAAGTTTGTAATGCACCGAGCCCGCGATTTCGGTATGGATAAACAGCATTATTTAGGCGATGGCGTAGTTACGGGTTATGGTACTATCAATGGAAGGCTCGTGTATGTATTTTCGCAAGATTTTACGGTTTTTGGTGGCTCGCTTTCGGAGGCGTATGCCGAAAAAATCTGCAAAATAATGGATTTGGCAATGAAAAACGGTGCCCCCGTGATTGGCTTGAACGATTCGGGAGGAGCAAGAATCCAAGAAGGAGTAGTTTCTTTGGCGGGTTATGCCGATATTTTCTACCGAAATACACTCGCTTCGGGGGTAATCCCACAAATTTCTGCAATTATGGGACCTTGTGCGGGCGGAGCAGTCTATTCGCCGGCTATTACAGATTTTATTCTGATGACCGAAGGCACTTCGTATATGTTCGTAACAGGTCCTAATGTGGTAAAAACCGTTACCCACGAAGAAGTAACTTCCGAAGAATTGGGTGGAGCATCTACGCATAGCACCAAATCGGGGGTTACTCATTTTGCTTGTGCCAACGAGATTGAAACGCTGGAAACCATCAAAAAACTGCTTTCCTACATTCCTCAAAATTGTGAGGAAGATTCGCCTGCTTACGCTTACACCAGCAAAGATGACGAATTGCGTCCTCATCTTGACGATATTATTCCCGATAATCCCAATCAGCCTTATGATATGCGAGAAATTATAGAAAGTATCGTAGATGAAGGTTCGTTTCTGGAGGTGCATAAAAACTTTGCTGAAAATATTGTAGTAGGTTTTGCTCGTTTGGCAGGTAAAAGCATTGGTATTGTGGGCAATCAGCCTGCGGTGCTGGCGGGGGTTTTGGATATCAATGCCAGCATCAAGGCGGCTCGCTTTGTGCGTTTTTGTGATTGTTTTAATATTCCACTGCTTGTTTTTGAAGATGTACCAGGCTTTTTGCCCGGTACCGACCAAGAGTGGCACGGCATTATCAATCACGGGGCAAAACTTTTGTATGCTTTTTGCGAAGCTACCGTGCCGAGAGTAACCGTTATTACACGCAAAGCCTATGGCGGTGCTTATGATGTGATGAACTCTAAACACATAGGGGCAGATATGAACTATGCTTGGCCTACTGCCGAAATTGCCGTAATGGGGGCAAAAGGTGCCGCCGAAATCATTTTCCGTAAAGAAATTATGGAAGCCGAAAACCCCGAAGCCAAACTTCAAGAAAAAATAGAAGAGTATGAAAGAAAGTTTGCCAATCCTTATAGAGCGGCTTTCCGAGGGTATATTGATGAAGTGATAATGCCTTCACAAACCCGACAAAAGCTGATAAAGGCTTTCAAAATGCTTGAAAATAAAGTTGCTTCATTGCCTAAAAAGAAACACGGCAATATTCCTTTGTAAAAAAGATTTTTTTTGGTATATTGCCTTTCAAGTGTAATTTTGCCACTCCAAACATTGTATTTTATGAGCTTTTACATTCAGAATACGGCTACGGGGATTAGCCTGACGAAAGAAGATATTTTAGCCGATTACCGACTTGCTTGCGAAAGCCGAGAGGCAAGTCTTATGGGACGCAAAGAAGTCTTTGCAGGAAAAGCCAAATTTGGTATTTTTGGCGATGGCAAAGAATTGCCTCAGATTGCAATGGCAAAAGCCTTCAAAGCAGGCGATTGGCGTTCGGGGTACTACCGCGACCAAACCTTTATGATGGCTATTGGCGAGCTTACTTTGGAAGCCTTTTTTGCCCAACTTTATGCCGATACGCAAATTGAAAACGAACCTGCATCGGCGGGTAGATGTATGAACTCACACTTTGCTACTCGCTTGCTCAATGAAGATGGTTCTTGGAAAAATCTGACTGAACTCAAAATTTCATCAGCCGATATTTCCCCCACCGCAGGGCAAATGCCACGACTTTTGGGGCTGGCTTGGGCTTCTAAATTGTATCGTCTTAATCCTGAATTGCGTGGATTTTCGCAATTTTCAAACAATGGAAATGAAATTGCTTTTGGAACTATTGGCAATGCTTCTACTTCCGAAGGAATGTTCTTTGAGGCTCTCAATGCCGCAGGAGTATTGCAAGTGCCTCTGCTGATGTCGGTTTGGGACGATGAATACGGCATTTCTGTTTCCAAAGAATACCACACTATCAAACATAGTATTTCCGATGCTTTGGCAGGCTTTCAGCGGGAAAATCCTCAACAAAAAGGCTTTGAAATTTTCAAAGTAAAGGCTTGGGATTATCTCAAACTCATTGATGTATATCAGAGAGCCGCTAAAATCTGTCGCGAAACGCATACACCTGTACTTGTACACGTGATTGAAGTTACCCAACAACAAGGACACTCTACATCAGGCTCTCACGAACGCTACAAATCCAAAGAACGCTTGGAGTGGGAAATGAGCTTTGATTGCAACCGAATGTTCAAGGAATGGATTTTAGAACACGGCATAGCTACTATCACGGAACTTAATCGCATTGAAGAAGAAGCAAAAGAGCGTGTAAAACAGGCTAAAACTACGGCTTGGAATAATTTTCTGAAATCTATCAAACGCTATCAGGAAGATACTGAAAAAGCATTGGATTGGGCGATAGCTCAAAATCCTGCTTACCAAGAGTCTTTGCAGAAAGTTAAGCAAGAGCTAAAAAGTACCGTCAATCCTATCAAAAAAGATTCTATTGTTGCTCTCAAAAAAGCTATACGTATTTTGCGTAATGAGCCTGAACTTGCCAAAAAAGAATTACTCCAAACGCTCAGAAGCAAGCAAGCATTGGCTCGTGATGAATATAACTCCTTTTTGTACAGCGAATCTGCCAAAAACGCTTTACACGTAAAAGAAATAAAGCCACTCTACGCCCCTGATGCCAAAATGGTAGATGGCAGAGAAGTTTTGCAGGCAAATTTTGAGGCAATTTTCCGAAATAATCCTTTGGTAGTAGCATTTGGCGAAGATGTTGGCAAAATTGGTGATGTAAATCAGGGTTTTGCAGGTTTGCAAGAAAAATTTGGCGAAATTCGCATTACTGATACCAGTATTCGCGAATGTACGATTCTGGGGCAAGGAATTGGTGCGGCGATGCGAGGCTTACGCCCCATTGCCGAAATTCAGTATCTGGATTATTTGCTTTACGCTATTCAGATTATGTCTGACGATTTGGCTTGCTTGCAATATCGTACCAAAGGCGGACAAAAAGCCCCTGTTATTATACGCACACGTGGGCATCGTTTGGAAGGCATTTGGCATTCAGGTTCGCCTATTGGAATGATTCTGCACGCCATTCGGGGCATTCGGGTACTTGTGCCTCGTAATATGACTATTGCGGCGGGTTTTTACAATACAATGCTTCAAACTGATGAACCTGCTCTCATTATTGAGTGTCTGAATGGCTATCGTTTGAAAGAAAAAATGCCACTTAATTTGGGCGAATTTACTATCCCTTTGGGAGTGCCTGAAATCTTACGTGAGGGTACTGATGTTACGCTGGTTACGTATGGCTCAATGTGCCGAATAGCAATGGACGCCGCCACACAACTCGCCGAAGTGGGTATAAGTGTAGAAGTGATTGATGTGCAAACACTTTTGCCTTTTGATATACACCATAGTATTTTGCAGTCTGTCAAGAAAACGAATAGAGTTGTATTTGCTGATGAAGATGTAGAAGGAGGGGCTTCGGCATTTATGATGCAACAGGTTTTAGAGGTACAAGGAGCATATCGCTATCTGGATTCTGCCCCTATAACCATTCACGCACAAGACCATCGCCCTGCCTATGCTTCCGATGGCGACTATTTCTCTAAACCCAACGCCGAAGACATCTTTGATAAAATCTATGCAATGATGAGTGAGGCTAATCCACAAAAGTTTCCTGCATTGTACTAGTAAGATTTTCTCTTAAAGTTTTAAGTTATCAAAGTGGCAATATCACTAATAGTGATATTGCCACTCATAAATTGGGCAACACTTCAAATTTTAATTTTTTCTTTGAAACTACTTCAAAGCAATTTTAGTGGAGTACGATAAATGGATATTTTGCGAAAATCTATTTTTAGCTGTTTAGTTACTTTGATGTTTTGGGCTTGCCAAGAGCAGAAAGCCCGTTTTGCGGTGCGAGAAAATGCTCAAATAGATGCATTTTTTTCGTTGGCTTCTTTGCAAACGCTCCAAAAGGCTTGGGAAAATGACCCTGAAAGTGATGTAACGGCTTATCAGCTTGCTTTGTGGTATTTTCATCAGAAAGAGTATAGCAAAGCCAAAGATTTTACCCAAAAAGCTCTTGAACTTGTAGAAAAAGCAGAATACTATTTGCTAAAAGCTCAATGCGAAAATGGCTTGAAAAACTTTACAGAGACAAGAAAAAATCTGCAACAAGCCCTGAAAATTGGAAAAAATGACTTTCTGACTTTATTTTTTGCTTTTCATTTTGCCGTAGAGCAAAGCGAGTGGCAAGAAGCAGAAAAATATTTGCAAAAACTTGAAAAAAATTATCCCGAAGCCCCTCAACTTACTTTTGCCAAAGGAAAACTCGCTTTTTTGAAAAATGATACTTTGCAAGCCTATCATTTTTTGCAAAAAGCCATTGAGCAAAACCCTACTAATACAGAAGGTTACAAACTGCTGAGCCACTTATATAACCAGCAAAACCAGCCTACAAGGGCTTTAGAATGGGCAAATAAAGGCTTGAAAATAAGAAATTTATACGATAGTTTGCTTTTGGAAAAAGCCCTTGCTCTGCAAAAACTTAAAGAAAAAGATAGTGCCGCCAAATATTTTCTGAAAGCCTATCAGCAAAACAATCGTTTGTATCAGGCTTCTTTTTTCTTGGGTGAGCAGGCTCTCAAAGCAGAAAAATATCAAGAAGCACTCAATTTCTTGGAAAATGCTTATCGGTATGCACCCGCTTTGCCGAAAATCAATTATTTTATGGG
The DNA here is from genome assembly GCF_053497555.1 of Raineya sp. Lineage (NCBI taxonomy): Bacteria > Pseudomonadati > Bacteroidota > Cytophagia > Cytophagales > Raineyaceae > Raineya > Raineya sp. The sequence goes on from NZ_JBRCWE010000003.1 coordinate 10,566, forward strand.
GCTTTGTTATGAAAAATTAGGTAAAAACGAACTTGCCTTGGAGTTTTATCAGAAGGCTACCAAGCAAGATGCCGAGGATTTAGTAGCTCGCCAAGCATTGTATTTCTTGAAAGAAAAATTGGAGCGAGAGCGAATGAAACGTCTGCAAGATTCTTTGTGGAAAGCACAGCAAGCCATAGAGCCGAATTAGGTTTATCAACTTGCAAAGAGTGTGCTAACCATTACTTCTGAAATTCTTTGATATATAGCTTTCCAAGCATCTTCCAAACCGCTATTCCATTCGTTTTCGTACATACTTTTGAGCATATGCAAAAAAGCTATCCCGAAAGAAACAAAGTGTTCGGGTTTTAAGCCATAACCTGCGTGGCGTTTGGCAAGGGCTTCTAAATCGGGTTTTACGCTTTCCCAGTTATCAATACTTCGGACAAGTTTTCCTATCGCCGCTACAAGCATTTGCGATTGTCGTTCCATTGAAGTATTTTTGAAAAGCTCTTTGGTTTCGGGGGCAAGCTCAAAGAGTTTGTCGTAAAGAATTTGGGCATTGCCAAGAGTTCTTGCCAGAACTTTGGGAAATGATTGCTTAATAATTGCAGATTGTTCGGCTGTCATAGGACTTACATTTTCTTACAAGTTACAAGTATTTTCAAAACGAAGCTATGATTTTTATCAACTCTTTACATTTTTTAGAAAAGGTAAATTTGACAGAAAAAGTAGAAACCTATGTTTTGCGTTTGGATAAAATTGATAGCTACATTTCGGGTAATAAGTGGTTCAAACTGAAATACAATTTACAAGAAGCAAAAAAATTAGGCTTGAATAGATTGCTGACTTTTGGAGGAGCATATTCTAATCATATTTTGGCAGTGGCTTCGGCAGGAGAGCGTTGGGGATTTGAAACCATTGGGGTTATCAGAGGCGAAAAGCCACTCAAGCTCAACGAAAGACTTCTACAAGCCGAAAAATGGGGAATGGTATTGCATTTTATTAGTCGGCAGAGCTATCGTAATAAAAATGACGAGAATTTTATTCGCAATTTGGAACAAAAATTTGGAAAATTTTATCTTATTCCCGAAGGAGGCTCTAATACATTAGCAGTGCAGGGTACGAGTGAGATACTGGATTTCTTACCACAACTTTCTTTCAGTTTTGATTATGTGTTGTGTTGTGTAGGAACAGGTGGAACGCTTGCAGGGCTTGCCAAAAGCCTTTTCGGCACAAACACCCGATTATTAGGAATCCCTGTCCTGAAAAATGCGTCCTTTTTGTATGATGAAATATACAATTTACTTCAAGGTACTTCTTTCCAGCCTTTTGAATTGCTTTTAGACTATCATTTTGGTGGTTATGCCAAAAAAACAAGCGAACTTTTGAGTTTTTTAGAAAATTTTGTGCAAAAGTTTCAAATTCCTACGGAGTTTGTTTATACAGGAAAGATGTTTTTTGCTTTTTTTGATTTACTGCAAAAAGGATACTTTTCTGAAAACTGCAAGGTGCTTTTGGTGCATACAGGGGGAATTTTTGGAGAATAAAAAACCTCGCAAACACTATCTGCGAGGTTTTCAAGAAAAAACTGCTAATCTAATTTTACCCTACCAAAATAAATGTACTTACCATTAGAGGTTGAGCCAAAGAAGGTAATTTTGTTGGGGGCGGGATTGAAAAATGGGAAGTTTTTATCCAAGTAAAATTTCTTTTTGTTCATTACGCCCAAAGTTGTAAAATTACTAATAGAGGCATCATTTTTAGAAATTTTGGCGATACGAGGGTAAATTTCCAATCTGCTATCTCCCAAATCATAGCCATCTATTTCTGTGAGAATCAGATACATATTTTGTTTAGAGTCGCCTGTATCTAAAACATACTGAGGGGCACCATAGGCTTTTGACCACTTATTGTTTTCTACTGGATCTACGCCATACATAGCTTTCAAAACACCTTGCTTATCAAAATAGAGTGTGATTACATCTTGATATATTTTTTTGTTTTTGGAAACTTTGAAATTTTGTCCTGACATTACAAACTCCTCTCTATCATTCACAAAAACTACTTTTTTATCAAATTGTCCTCCTTTGAATACGGGCTTACGTTTTTGGGCAGGAGGCGTTTTGATTTTGGCTTTCATTTCATCAAGGTTCGTGTTGGTGATGTATTCTACTTGGTTAGTTTCTTCGTTGAATTTCATTACTTGAATAGACTTAAATTTATTGGGGTTAATGACTTGGTCGTAGTATTTGCCTTTGGCATCCACCGAAAGACCATAGAAGTAATGACTGGTGCCGTGGGTAAAGTCTTCGTCTATACGCCAAACAGAGGTAGCGGCTTTGAAAGGCACTCTAAGAATATTTTTGAAATCGCTATCAAAACGGAAAATTTCAAACTCATTGGTTTTGTCTTTGGGTGCTTTTTCTTTGCCCCAGCGGCTGGGAGCAAGTATAAAGAAAGCTCCTTCGGCAACAGGAATATCCTCATCTTCGGGATTTTGTCTATTGATTACAGCTTTGTAAATGCCCGTCATAGAATAAGGGAAATCTACGTCTTTCTTGGCTACCAAATCTAAATTGTTGTTAAATTTCATTAGAGTAAAGCGTCTTCCAGCCATATCATTTTTGGGGGTAGCAACTACAACTGCTTCACCTGTGTAATCATCTTCGTAGTAGTTGATAAGGAAATATTTATCACCTTCATCGGTTTTGGGCTTTACTTTTTCAAGGGTTTTTACACTTTTTTCATATTCCTGATAATAGGTACTCCACGTGTAAGTTACACGCTTGCGTTTGAGTACTAAAATGTTAGAAATATTTCTTTCCACACTAATCCCTTCCTTTACAATAGGCTCTTTGTACTTTACCTTAATTTCTACATCAGATTTGCCCAAGCGTAATTTGATGCGGTTGTTCTCAATTTCTTGTTCTTCTTGGCGTTGGTCAAGTAGGTTATATTCTTTGTCGAAAGAATAAATTTCCATCTTGATACGTCTGCTATTTTGCGATGTGATAAAAACAAGGTCAATATTACCTGTTTCTGCGTCTTGATTAACGTGGTAAAGGTAGCCTCTTTTGGCACGTTTGGAAAGTTCGTGCATTTTTTCTACTTCTATGGTTTGGGCATTTGCTCCAAACAGCAAGCATACAAACGAGAGAACTGCAAAAATACGTTTCATATAGGTTCTGAATAATTTGGTTTCAGCAAAAAGACCAAATTATTGTGGCTTTTCCTATACCTCATTTGACGTATTTTTGCATAATGTTTTGATTATTTCTTACTTAATGAGCAGTAAATTTGCATTTTGAAGCAAAATTTAGCATAAAAATCATTTTTTTGTAGGTAGTACGAAATTTTTTTTTAATATTGCGAAAATATTTTGCAAACGTAAAAATCATATCCTTATGAAGAAAATAACTTTACTGCTCTTTGTAGTTTTTTGCTCTTGGTACAATGCCCAAGCCCAAGGCTCTGACTGGACTTTGGGAGCAGGCGTAACAGCCTTTGATTTCGGTGTACCTGCCAAAAGAGGTTTGAGTATGAGCGACTGGAACTGGGGTCCGTATATCACTGCCTCCAAAAAAATCAGTCCTATGATTCAAATTGCCCCTTCGGTTTCGGTAGTAGAAATTCGCAATTTTAGCGATTTGTTCCCGAATGATATTTTCACCACAGGGCAAACGGCGGCAAGTGTGCAAGGTAGTCTTGCAGGGCAACTTCATTTTTTACCTGAAAAGAAATTTGACCCTTATCTCACTTTGGGTGGCGGTGCAAATTACCTTCGCCGTAAAACTTATGGTGTTTTGGAAGGCGGTTTGGGCTTCAACTATTGGGTAGATGACCTTGTAGCCATCAACTTGCAAGCAGGCTACAATTATATGTTTGATTTTGCTGATTATTTGCATTATAGAGGTGGTTTCCGTTTTGGTTTAGCTAAACCCAAAGATTCTGACGGAGACGGAATTCCTGATAAAAAAGACAAATGCCCCAATGAAAAAGGTTTGAAGCAGTTTGCGGGTTGTCCTGATACAGACAACGATGGCATTGTAGATGGCGAAGATGCTTGTCCTACGGAGGCAGGGGCAAAAGAGTTTAATGGTTGCCCTGATAGAGACGGTGATAAAATCATTGATAAAGATGATAAATGTCCTGATACTCCCGGTTTAGCTCAATTCCAAGGTTGCCCTGATACAGACGGTGACGGCTTACCTGATAATGAAGACGCTTGCCCTACCGAAGCTGGAAAACCTGAATTGCAAGGCTGTCCTGATAAAGATGGTGATGGCATTGCAGATAAAGACGACCGCTGTCCTGACCAACCCGGTTTGGCTACTTTCAAGGGCTGTCCTGATAGAGACGGTGATAAAATTCCTGATGTAGATGATGCTTGTCCCGATGTACCCGGTGTGCCTGAAGAAAAAGGTTGTCCTGCTAAAATTAACGAGCAAGAACTCTTGAAAATAGCTAAAAGTATCAACTTTGCCACAGGAAAGGCTACTATTTTGCGTACTTCTTTTGCTTCGTTAGATAATCTTGCCGCACTTTTGAGTCAAAATCCTAGCGTGAAGATTGCAGTAGAAGGGCATACAGATAATGTGGGTAATAGAGCCGCCAATAAAAAACTTTCTCAACAGCGTGCTGATGCTATCAAAGCCTACTTGGTGAAAAAAGGTATCAGTGCCGACCGTATCCAAGCCATTGGTTATGGAGATGAAAAACCTGCTGATGGTAGCACCGATATTAAAGCAGGTAACAAGACACCTCAACAGCGTGCCGCTAATCGCCGTGTAGAAATAAAGAATTTGTAACAAGTTCTGCACTGCGTCTTAAAACCTACAAGGCTCAACCTTGTAGGTTTTTTGTTTGCCAAGTTTGCAAGTAATTGGCTATGAGAATAGGTTTGGGTAAATTTTGAATATCCTCCCAAGTGTGCCATTCCAAATTTGGGGAAAGAGGAAAGTTCTCGTTTATTTCAAAATGAAAAAAGCAAACAAAGATTCTTTGATGTGTGAGTTGATGTTTGAATATACTTGATTTGTGTATAAAACTTCCTTTTACGAGGGGTATCTGCTCCAATTCGTATAAATTCTCTTTTTCCTGCAAATCAAAATCGTAAAGATTTTGCCAAATATCTTTTTCCAAGCGTTTTTTAAGAGCGATTTTCTCTTCCTTATGCCAAACCAGATAGGCAAAAAAACGCTCACGCATTTGCGTTTTGTTAATTTTTACAGGTAAGTTTTCTTGTTCTTGATAGACAAAGGCGAAGCAGTTTTCTTGTAAGGGGCAAAACATGCAATTGGGTTTTTGTGGAGTACATTGCAAAGCCCCAAATTCCATAATTGCCTGATTGTATTCATTGCTATTTTCGGGAATTAGGCTTTGAGCCAAAGCTCTAAATTCTTTTTCGCCTTGTGGGCTGGCAATATCTGTGAAAATACCAAAATAGCGAGCCAGCACTCTATACACATTGCCGTCCAAAACCGCTACGGGTTCGTTGAAGGCAAAAGACGCTATCGCCGCTGCTGTGTATTTGCCTATGCCTTTAAGTTTAAGTAGCTCTCGGTAACTTTTGGGAAATTGCCCTTCATTTTTTTCGCAAAGTTGCCGAGCCGTAGCCAGCATATTTTTAGCTCGGTTGTAGTAGCCCAAACCTTGCCACAATCGGAACACTTCCATATCGTTTGCCAAAGCCAAATCTTGTAGGTTTGGGTAGTTTTCTACAAATTTTTGATAGTAGGGCAAGCCTTGCTTGACACGTGTTTGTTGTAAAATAATTTCGGAAAGCCAAATGAGATAGGGGTCTTGTGTGTTTCGCCAAGGAAGTTTGCGGTGATGCTTTCTATACCAAGCGGTGATTTTTTCAACAAAAAACTTATTTTTCTCGTTCATTTCTCTTGATTTGCCAATGCGTTCCAAGTGTAAATTCTGCACATTCGGCTACAGAGGCGTGCGTTTTGAGCAGTAGCCCTGCAAAAATATTTTTATGGAAATACCATTTTAAGCCATAACGCTGATAAAAAGGCATATCTGTTTTGGCTTCAAATTGCCTACGAATGTAATAGCCGAGTTGGATATTTAGACTCATATCGCCAAAAGTAATTTCATCGCCTACTGCTATGCCTATGCGTCTGTAATCGGGTTTTGGGTTCTGACTTCCAAATTTTTGCTCAATTTGGTACTTGATACCTTCGTTCCAAGAAATATCCAAACCTGCATTAAAGCGGTGTTTGCGATTTATATCACGAGCTACATACAAACCTACATTGAAAACAGAATGTTTGTGAGGTTGATTGATTTCTGTTTCTATCAGACTGCCTCCAAGTGCCGTTTGCAGATACCAATTTTTGCTGAAAGCGGTTTTTTCACTTTTTTGAAAAGCAATTTTTTCAGGATTAAACACATAACTAATGCCTGCAAAGGTGGTAATAACATTTACACCTGCATTGGGCAATTTGAAAGCTCCATTAGAATAATGCGTAATTTGCAAGCCTGTTTTAAGTCTGAAATGAGAGTTGAGGTGATAGTTCCACCAAAATCCCCCTTGCATTACATAGCTCCAAATATTACTCAAAACATTGTTTTGAAAATTGGTTTCAATATCAAAAGGATTAGAGGCAAAGGCAAGCCCTGTACCGATTTTGAATTGTAAGGTACTTTTTTCCGCTCGGTAGATAGGCAAAAGCATATTTGCCGATAGTGCAAGGGAGTGCCCTATGATAGAATTTTGGTAATTGAAATAAGTAAGAGCAAAAGAACTTTGGGGATAGCGGAAATCTTGCTCCCAAGTACGTTTTCCAAGATGAAAACGATTGTAATAAGCCGTAATAGCCCAAGGGTGCGATTGCAGGTGTCCGATTTTAGGGGCGTGCCGAAAAATAAAGCCATAATCGGTATGCAAGCCTATTTCAAAAGGGGTTTGAGCCAAACAGAAAGAGTAAAATACCCAAAGACTGATGACAATCCAATAATATTTACGCTTAGGCATTTCATAATTTTTGGCAAAGATATAAAAAACCTCCAAAACTTTTGTCTTGGAGGTTGAAACTTATGTGGGAGGGGTGTATTATTAAGGGAACAATACACCTCTAATGTTTCGGGCATTTATGTCAATAAGAGGTATGCTTGTGCCATATTTAGCATTTATAGCTTTAATAATCTGATTGGCAACAATGGCATAACCTTTGGGAGTAAGATGAACCCCATCAAGCGAGAACAAGCCACCACTGATAAAATCTGTTGAAACTTGTACGCCATCAATGCTTCTGTTTCTGATAATTTGATTGAACAAAGCATCGGCATCTACCAAAGCCAAGTTTTTAGCTTGTGCTACGGCACGAATTTTAGCATTATAGAAGTTGGTAGCATTTCTAACAAAACCTGTTTCTTGTTCATCTAATACTGCCCAATCAGGGAAAGGGAAAGGTTGGAAAGTAGTAGGATTTACAAAGCCTAATCCGTTGGCAAAATTGGTAGGAGTGAGCAAACCTTGCTGTGCAGGCAAAAGAATAAAATCTGATGCGGCATCCATTTGCTCTACAATTACTCTCAAAGAACCGGGAGGATCTGCTGGGCAAACAGGGCAAATGGAAGTAGGTATAGAGCTAGAAGGAGCAATACCTTTCACAATTATAAATCTGTTGTTACCAGCAACAAGTCCAGGACTTGTACCACCTACAATAGGTCCAGGACCATCAGGGTCCCAACCGGGAATAGGAGGCAAAGGACCAGGACCATCAGGGTCTACGGTAATACCTAAATAAATAGCATTTAACAAGCTTGCTTCAGATGCAGTAAACTCTCTTCTTACAGTAATTTCAGCCGCACTTTTAGGGATAAAAGGGAAAGTAGGTAATGTTCCTCTGATTTGCTGATTCACAAGCGTAACATAAGGGATAGAGGCTACATCAGGAATTGTAGCAACTACACCTTTTGCACCGTTGGCGGTAAGTTTATTTATCAAGGCATCAAAGCTTGCATTGAACACATTGATTTCGGTAATAGCACCCAAAGAGCCATCAGTGCTGTAAGGGAACTGGTTAGGGGCAATTGTATTGGAACGAATAGGGTTAGCATTGGGGTCGCCACCACTGGTTGCAAAGCCCAAAACGTCATTGTTACCAATCCAGCAAGTAAAGAAAGTAGCATTGGCTTCGCCTACAAAATCAACATAAGATTTTGTAGTAAGAGGGGGAAGCAAACGCTCAAAGAAAGGGTTTAGCTGGCTATAAGCAGGTACGGTTACATCAACTACCCTGATGCCCGAAATACCATAGTTATTGAGGGGTCCTTCGTAGCGGGCAAGTTTGAGCGGACTTGGACTTACAACTGCTAAGTTACTGGTTTCTTGCGAAATAATAGGCGTTCCATTGGTGTTCCAGCCTGTAATTTTCAAGAAACCTGAACCATTTTGCTGTCCGTCATTGAATAAAGCCTGATGAAACTCTCCGCCACCCGCTAATTTGAATTGCTCGGCAATAAATTTGGGGTAAGAGTTCATCATAGACGCATTATACAAACCATTATCAGCGACACCCGCAGTAAGCGAGTTACCAACAGCGATATATTTGCTCAAATCTAAATTGCCTTTGTTGGCAGGGATAGGGTCTATTTTAGGGGCACAAGCACTCAGAATAAAAGCACTTGCAGAAACGGCTAATGTTCCTTTCAGTATGTTGAGTTTCATATCTATTTTGAATTTTTTAGTTCAACCATTTTTAGAAATTAAACGTTACACCAAAGGTGCCAACTATGGCTTTGGTTTTGAAGTCGCCACGAGGACCCACAAAATTGCCATTGGCATCAGTTGCAGGATTTCTGTTGTCGCGAGTGGGTCTTGTAAGGTAAATACCACCCAAATCAACGCTTACTTTTCCAAAAGAGTAGCCCAAGCCCAATGTGCCAGCAAAAGTATTTGCATCAGGGGTTTCGGCAGTCATAAAGCCATCTTTTACAGGAGAAGGGTCAAAGTAAGTACCTCCTCTGATTGCCAAAGCTCCTTTTTTATATTCTGCTCCTGCACCAATAGTGATACGGTCTTGATATTCACGAGGCGAAACAGAGGTGTTAGAGCCAGCTACAGGGTCAGTGAAATTGAAAGCCAGTTCTTTGTAGGCACTCCAGAATGTATAACGAGCATCAAAGTTGAATAATAGGTTATCGCTATATTTCCAAGTAACCCCCGCAGTAAGTACAGCAGGCAAAGGCAATTCTGATGAAAACTTGGTAGAAGCCGTGCTACCACTTAGATTGGGGAAATTGCCAGCAATGGCTGCTCCTACGGGACCACCCAAAGAAGGTATATTCGTGAAGGTAGCAGTACCATCTTCTACTTTTGCAACAATTTTGGAACGATAAGCCAAGCCAAGCGTTACTTCATCAAAGAGTTTATAGGCTACTCCTAAGTTCCAGCCCATACCTGTTGCTTTTCCATCAAGTTCAGCATCTACAAAAAGACCATTAACAGGCAGAGCGTTTTGTCTTTGTAGATTTACGCTACCTGTCATATATTGGAAACCTGCTCCAATTGAAAACTTATGATTTACTCGGTAGGCAATGGTAGGCTGAATATAAATAGCTCTTAAAGCAATTTGCTCCAAGTTGGTTTTTCCAATCCAGCCATCTTCCCATTTTACGGTAGAGCCATAAGGGGTAACTACGCTTAAACCTGCTTTGATAGCTTTGTCTTTTCCGAAACCAAAAGCGGCGTGTAAGTAAAAAGGCGTACTTACAGGGTTTTCAGTTTTGTAAATGTTACCGTCCAAAGAGGCAAATTCTGTTTTACCAAAAATGGCATTTACCCCAGCCGCTACTCCACCGCCTTCAATGAAGCCAATGGCACCAGGGTTGTAGAACATATTGCTCACATCAGCCAAGGCAGAACCAGTATTTCCCATACCTGTTTGCCTTACACCTTGTAAGACTACTTGAAAGCCGCCTGCTTCTGCCCATAATGCGGCACACAGACCTAAAATAGTAAAACTTAGTCGCTTCATAAAAAAGTTGTTAAGTTTGGGTTAATTGAATTTAATATGGCAAATTTATCGCTATTATACAAAAATATCTACGATTTGTTCCAAATTTTTCACACTTTTTTTCAAAAAGTATTCTGCAAGCAGAATAAAAGGCTTTTTTTAGTACAATTCGTCCAAGTTCATACTTAGGTATTTATTCACAGCTCGGTAAGAGCTGAAAAGACTTAAAAATATGCCCAAAACAACTAAAATCCCCCCAATAATTAGAACTTGCAAGGGGCTAAACATCTCTGAAAGTCTAATAAAACCTACATTCAAATAGGGCAAACTTACATAGATAAGTGTAAAAGCGATAGCTCCACTCAGAAGTCCTTGCCAAAAAGCAGTAGCTAAAAAAGGACGACGAATAAAAGAGGCTGTAGCTCCTACCAGTTGCATTGTACGGATAATAAATCTTTGCGAAAATAAAGCTAATCGTATGGTATTGTGTATCAGTATTACTACAATAATCATCATAAAAAGAGCAAAAGCTGAAAGTACAAAACTTACCATTGCTACATTCTGATTCACTTCCTCTGAAAATTCTTGTGCATACGATACTTCAAAAACCCCCTTTATTTGCTCAATTTCTTTTTTGATTTGCTCCAGCCCTTCTCTGCTACAAAATTCGGATTTGATGTGTAATAAAAACGAATGACGTAAAGGGTTTTCACCCAGTAAAGTAATAAAGTCCTCTTTCAAGTCCTTGATAAGTTCTTTGGCGGCTTCGTCTTTGTGTTTGAAGGCTATATCGGCTTGCCCTGCAAATTTCCTGATGTATTTTTTATCAGAAAGTAATTGACGCAATTGTGCTATCTGCTCGTTTTCTAAGCCGTTATCCAGCATTACTTGTACTTCTACATTTTCTTTCACTCTTTCGGCAAAATTGATAATACCTATGATAAGCATAAGTAGTACGCCCAATGCAATGAGAGCAATTGTGATACTTGTCATTACACTGGTATAAGGGTAACTTCCTAAACTTTTGCTTTTGGTCTGGGTGATAGTTGTCATAAGTTTTTTACAAAAAAAGCAAAGAAAAAAGATTTTTTCTTTGCTTACAACAATGAGTTTGGGGTAAAATTAGCTTTCTAATTCAGTCATTTCAATAGGAATTTTGACAATTTGTCTTAAATCCTCACCTGTTTGGAGCATATCTTCATCTTCGGAGTCGTAATACCAAGAAACTCTCACTTTTTTGCCGTCTGCGTGCATTTTTTCTAATTTTTTCAGAATACCCAAAATATACATAGAAGAGCTTGTATTGAAATAGTCTAGCTTGAATGTGAAATGCGTTTGCTCTTGTGGGTTCTTGGCGTATTCATCGAGCCATTGCAATAATGGCTCATAGAACTGATACGAGTTTTCAGGAATTGACCTGCCCGCTAGTTCCATTTTACCACTTAAAGCATTAAAAAAAACTTTAGGCGTTTTATTAGTATTTTCTATTATCAAACTTTCCATATATTTTATGAAGGTTTAGCTTAGTACAACATCTTTTACACGAGCTACGGTCATACTCATCATAAAAAGTACGTGGTCTTGGTCGTATTCGGCAAAAGAATAGTTAATTTTATTTTGGGTGCGTCTTGCCATATCTATTAAGCCCAGACCTGCTCCTCGTGTGATGGATACCTTAGGATTTTCTAAAATATCCAAATAAACCTTTTGCAAATCTTCTGCCGACATCATATTTACGTTATCTATGCGTTTTTTTAAGGCTCGCATTCTATGTCCTGAAATGTAATTGCCTACTAAAACTTCATATTGATTTTGTTGAGCGGTAACAATCACAAAAGATTCATTTTCAAAGGATTTATCCAAGGATTCTTCAGCGAAATAATTTACGATATTTTGAATAGCCTCTACCAAAATGCTAATTACTTTCTTACGAATAGTTAGTTTTTCGTTGATAGAAGCCACATTTTTTTCGGCGAGCTTGACAAGATAAGTAACTGCATCACCATCAATACAGCCCTTGTAAGCGAGCAAGACCTTTTCTTTCTGAATAATTTGGTGATACCTATCCACAATAGACATAAGCTATGAAGATTTAATTTGCGGAAATTTTTGAAAATTTACGATAAAAAGCAAATTTTTTAGCAATCATTTGCTAAAATTTCTGCTATATGTAAGAATTTCAATGATATATTGTTTTTTTGAGCATAACTTTCCAAATGCATTAAACAAGAAAAATCAGTAGAAACTACATATTCGGTAGCAGTTTGAGAGGCATTTTGTAGTTTTTGTTCTGCCATAGCCGCTGAAATGGCAGGAAATTTCACCGCAAATGTCCCACCAAAACCGCAACAAGTTTCAGTGCTACTCATTTCAACAATTTCTAAACCTTTAATGTTTTGAAGCAATTTGCGTGGTGCATCACTGATGTAGCACTCTCTAAGAGCCGAACAAGAATCGTGATAGGTGATGCGATGCGGGAAGCAAACATTTTCTAACTGCTCTATGCCCAGCACATCTACCAAAAACTCACTGAGCTCAAAAGCTCTTTTCTGCAAACTATAATACTTGTCTAATTTTTTTTCGCTTTTCAAAATATCAGTGTAAGCGTTTCTAATCATTCCTATACACGAAGCCGAAGGAGCTACTACATAGGCATTTTCATCATCAAATTCATCAATGAATTTTTCGGCAACACTGCAAGCCTCTTTCCAAAAACCTGCATTGTAGGCAGGTTGCCCGCAACAAGTTTGTTTTGCCTTGTAACGTACCCTACAACCCACACTTTTGAGTACCTTGATGGTGTCCCAAGCAATTTTGGGGCGAACTTGGTCTATAAAACAAGGCACGAACAAATCTACAACAGGTGAATTTTTGGACATTCAAACATTTTTTGTGGTTACAAAGATAAGTTAAAATGTATATCAGGCAAGTGAGTATCAAAAAAAATTTATTTTTGCAAAAAATTTGCCTTACAACCTCTAATACGCCCAAAATGAAACAATTAAAGCAATTCAGCGAGGGTTCGCTTGCCATTACGCTTTTTTGGTGGAATCAGAAATTTATCTTGAAATTTGAACAAAATCAGCTTGAACAAACCTACAAGGTTAGCGAGCTGGAATACAGCGAAGCGGAAGTTTTAGAACTTGCTCAAAATCAGGAATTTTTAGGGTGTGTAAAAAAACGATTTGAGCAAATGTATAGCGACTTGCAAACGTATTTAGAAGCCTACTGAACACCTTTATAGCTCTGAAAGTCTTTCCAAAGAGCTTCAAAGAGCATATTACCAATAATTTCTGCTCCTTTGAGTGTGAAATGCGTGTAATCTTTACTTGCCAAGCCTTTTTCTACCCAAAGAGGCATTGTATTTTTGCCCCCCATTGCTTCGTACAAGTCCCAAAAGGCACAATCAGCTTGGAGAGCGATTCTTTTTTGGACTCTGCGTAAAATTTCTACCGCAGGATAAGTTTCAAAGCCATTTTCAGTTCTATAACTTCTGTCGGAGATACCCACAAGTACAAAAGAGGCTTGGGGAAAGGCTTTTTTTAAGAAAGCAATTTGTTCAAGCATTTTTCTTTCATAAAAACCAAAATCAGTGCTATTCATTGTTACATTTACCCCAAAATGTAAAATCACCAAACAAGGTTTGAGCTGTTCGGCTTGGGCTTGTAGGGTAGTGAGGTTCATTTTGTTAAATTCCAGCCCTGCACTGCCTCGCAAGGGAATATTATCTACGGTAATGCCTCGGTTACAATCCAACGCTACGCCATACATTTCGGGGCTTTTCGCCGATTGCCAAGTAATTTTTATTTCTGAAAACTCATTTTGCAAAGGAACAGACCAATAAATACTCTGCGGGGAAGGCTCAAAACTTTTTTGTGAAAGCTTATTTTCTCCTTCCCAAATATCTATCTGGGTTGGTGTTTGGGTGTTGCGAAAAAGAATTTTGATATTTTCTACTTTTTGAGCCTTTTCGCTTGCTTTGTCAGATTTACGAAAAATGGTATAGCTTGCTGTATCTTTTTCAGAATAAAGATAAGTTTGTCCTAAAATGCCATAGGTCTGATTTTTATGGGGCAGAGCTTTTCCGAGCAAAAAATAATTTTTGAGTTTTTCGTCATTTTCTTGCTGTATGCTAAACTTGATGTTGTTGGTATTGGTAAAACCTTGCAAACCCACTCCACAGCCCCCAAGTTTTTCTTGCAGAGCAGTTCGCAGGGTTGCTGTAATTCTGTCGCCTTCTATTTGTGAATCTGCAAAGTAAAAAATACGATAATGCTCACCAGCATTGTTTTCTAAATTTTGCAAAGCACCGAAAAATGCCTGAAGTGTTTTCAGATTATTCTGAGGATAGGCTAAAAAAGTTTTTTGCAGAAATTCTGCCTGAAGCGTATCTGTTGAGGTTCTTTGCTTGATTTTTTGACTATCCTTAGCTTGATAGCTTTTTGGGGGGAGTACAAGAGAGCTATGGCTGTAAGTGCTTTGTAGGCTATCAATCCATTTGTTTTTGGAATTTATTTCAGTTTTTTGTAAAAAATTTGTTTCTTTCTGAAAGGAATAGTGTTTGTCCCAAAATTTTCTGCTAAACTCAAAGCCTTTCCATAGGCTTATGAAAAATGCCACATATAAAAAAATACGTAGCGTTTGATAAACTGACTGCATTGTTATTTTTTCCCAAATTTTTTCTCAAAATACTGGTAGGCTTCATTGAGCTTTTGGCACAACTCTTCGGCGGTTTTGCGTTTGCTTTCGTTGTGATGAAAATTATCGGGGTGATATTTTTTCATTAGATTTTTGTACGATTTTCTGATTTCCTCAAAATTGCTACCTGCGGGAACTTCCAACCAAGCATAATACTTGAGTTCTTGTGTGTTTGAGTTTTGGTACGTGGAAGTTTTTTGGTGGCTTTGGTTCTGTTTCTGGTAAGATTGATACTCCTGCTGATATTTTTGATATTTGCGGTAGTTTTCTTCAAATTCTTCAAAGGCAGTTTTTTGCTTATGATTTTTTTCTTGGGACTCTCGTTCCTTTTTGCCAATACCTCTTTCCTCCAAAGCTTGGTCAATGGCATCATTGATGTAGGCTCTCAATATATCCCAAATTCTTTCGCTGAACATCTGGCTATAGAAATTTAGTTTCGTGAAAATTGACACTGAAACCTTCAATAAGGGGTGAAGGTTTCAGTGATAAATATGTTTCAAATTTTATACCAACTCTTTCATTTTGGCGATAGTATTTTCGGCACCTACATAAATTTGAGAGATAGAGGCTTCCATCATATAACAAGGACTGGTAACAATTTTATTGACTTTATCCACAAAAACATCATTTACGCTAACCATTACGGCAGTATTACCTGTTTGATTGATGCCTTCGCTGATAGCTTTAATGTCGTAAGGGGATTTTTCTATGGTATTGCCTACCGTAAGCTGTACGTTTGCAACACCTTCCAATGCCTTTGCCACCGTGGTAGGCGACATACAAACTGCCCCAATGGGTTTGCCTGCTTTGTAGAAATCTTGTATCACTTTCTTGATAGGCTCAATAATAGCCCCTGCGGGACCTTCAAAAGCCCATTTGGTAAAGTTTTTGGCTACGCCAAAACCGCCGGGCATCACCAAGCCGTCAAGTTCAGCAACGTTCAAATGAGCTACATCAACAATATTGCCGCGTGCTATGCGTGCCGCTTCTATGAGTACATTGCGTTTTTCGGACATTTCCTCGCCAGTAAGATGATTGATAACGTGGTGTTGTTCTACATTGGGGGCTGTGCAAACTGCTTCTATGCCCATTTTATCCATAGCAAGCAATACACTCACCGACTCGTGTATTTCAGCACCATCATACACGCCACAACCAGAAAGTAAAACTGCAAATTTGAGCTTCTTTTCCATAAAAATAAGATTTTTACTTGCGTAAGCAAATTACAAATTTTTAGCAAGAAAATAAACTTTCATCAAAAAAACTTATTCGGAATGTAAAATTTTCTATGTTTTTTGCGTTTTATTGAAAAAAAACTCTCGTATGGGAATAGCTGATTTGAGTCTTCGCCGACCTGTTTTGGCAATCGTAATGTCTTTGATTCTGATGCTTTTCGGGGGGATTGGATATAAGTTTCTGAGTGTCAGGGACTATCCTGCCATAGACCCGCCTGTTATTACGGTTCGTACTGCCTATACAGGTGCCAATTCTGATATTATTGAGAGCCAAATTACAGAACCTTTGGAAAAGGCTATCAATGGCATACAAGGTGTTCGTACCATATCTTCTACCAGTTCGCAAGGGGTAAGTAGCATAACAGTAGAGTTTGAGTTGGGCATAGATTTGGAAGCCGCCGCCAATGATGTACGCGATAAGGTGAGCCAAACTTTACGACAACTCCCACAAGATTTAGATGCTCCGCCTGTGGTTTCCAAAGCTGATGTTTCCGCAGACCCAATAATAATTTTAGCAGTACAGAGCAAGCAGTTCAATCTGTTTGAAATAAACGATTTTGCCGTGAATGTTTTGCAAGAGCGTTTGCAAACTATTCCCGATGTGAGTCGTATCAATATTTTTGGCGAAAAACGCTATGCAATGCGTTTATGGTTCAAGCCAGACCGACTGCAAGCTTACAATATCACCGTAAATGATATTCAGCAGGCTCTTTTGCGTGAGAATGTAGAATTGCCCGCAGGAAAAGTATTTGGCAATCAGACCGAACTTACTATTCGCACTTTGGGCAAACTTTCTACGGAAAAAGAATTTGAAGAAGTAATTATTCGTTCCAACAATGAAGGAATTGTCAGATTGAAAGATGTTGCCGAAGTAGAATTGGGGGTAGAAATTGAAGAAACGAATTGGAAACTCAATGGTAATGGGGGTTTGGCTATGGCGATTGTGCCACAACCCGGTTCTAATTATGTCAAGATTTCAAACGATTTTTACAAGCGTCTGGAAGAACTCAAAAAAGAAATACCCGAGCATATCCGCTTTGAAGTGCTGTATGATGTAACCAAATACATCAAAAAATCTATTGAGGAAGTAGCAGAAACCCTGCTGATAGCATTTGGATTGGTGGTGCTGATTATCTACCTCTTTTTTAGGAATTGGCTCATTGCTATTCGTCCATTGATAGATATTCCTGTTTCGCTGGTGGCAACTTTTTTCATAATGTATTTGGCAGGGTTTTCTATCAATATTCTTACAATGCTTGGAATTGTGCTTGCTACGGGTTTGGTAGTAGATGATGGCATTGTAGTTACAGAAAATATTTTCCGCAAATTGGAGCAGGGCTACCCTATTCGCCGAGCCGCCGCCGAAGGTACAAAAGAAATTGTATTTGCAGTTATTTCTACTTCTATTACCCTAGCGGTGGTTTTTTTACCTATAATGTTTTTACAAGGTTTTGTAGGAAGCCTCTTTCGTGAGTTTGGTGTAGTGGTAGCGGGTGCAGTGCTGATTTCGGCATTTGTTTCGCTTACACTTACACCTATTCTGAGTGTTTGGCTCAATCGTCCCAAAGATAAACCCTCTTGGTTTTATAGGGTTACAGAGTCATTTTTTACAGGAATGGAAAATTTTTACGCTAAAACTTTGCAGTTTTTTTTGCGTGTGCGTTGGGTGGGTATAGTGCTTGTGCTTGCTTGTTTGGGAATGATTTACTTTTTCTTGCAAAAAATCCCTTCCGAACTTGCTCCTATGGAAGATAGAAGCAATTTCCGTATGAGCGTAACGGCTCCCGAAGGGGTATCGTTTGATTATATGACCGAGTATGTAGATAGATTTGCCTCTTTTGTACGCGACTCTGTTCCCGAAGCAAAGGGCGTATTTAGTTCTACGGCACCCACTTTCATTGGAGGTGGCTCTAATACGGCTTTTGTAAGGGCTATTTTAGTAGAACCCAAAGAACGAAAACGTTCTCAGCAGCAAATAGTAGATTATGTAAATAAAAAACTATCGCAATTTAATGATGGTCGCATTTTTATAGTTCAGGAGCAAACTATTTCGGTGGGTTTGGGTTCGCGTGGGGCTTTGCCTGTGCAGTTTGTCATTCAAAACTTTGATTTTGAAAAAATCAAAAAGGTTTTGCCTATTTTTTTGGAAGAAGCCCGCAAAAGTGGAACTTTTCTGGCAGTTGATGCTAATCTAAAATTCAATAAACCTGAAATTGAAATTACGATTGATAGGCTCAAAGCCAAAGATGCAGGAGTAAGCACTGCCGATATTGCTGAGGCTTTGCAGGCGGCTTATAGTGGCAGGCGAATGGGATATTTTATTATGAATGGCAAGCAGTACCAAGTGATAGGACAAGTGAAACGTGAATTTCGTGATGAACCTACGGACTTAAGCCAAATATATTTGCGAAATAATAGGGGCGAACTTGTGCAGTTGAGCAATTTGGTAACTATTCGTGAAACAAGTAACCCACCTCAATTATTTCATTACAACCGCTATAAATCGGCAACGATTTCGGCTTCGCTGGCACCGGGTAAAACCATTGGCGATGGCATTGCTACTATGCAGGCAATAGGGAAAAAACTCTTAGATGATAGTTTTGCCACCTCGCTTTCTGGACCTTCAAGAGATTATGTAGAAAGTTCATCTAATACAGCTTTTGCGTTCTTTTTAGCACTTTTGCTGGTGTATTTGGTGCTCTCGGCTCAATTTGAAAGTTTCATAGACCCTTTTGTAATAATGTTTACGGTGCCTTTGGCTCTTGCGGGGGCTTTACTTAGCTTGTGGATTTTGGGGCAAACTATCAATATTTTTTCACAAATCGGTATGATTATGCTCATTGGTTTGGTTACCAAAAATGGTATTCTGATTGTTGAATTTGCCAACCAAAAGCAAGAGCAAGGTATGGAAAAAGGCAAAGCCTTGCTGGAAGCCTCCAAACAGCGTTTAAGACCTATTTTGATGACTTCGCTGGCAACAGTGCTTGGAGCCTTACCTATTGCTTTATCTTTGGGAGCGGCGGCACAGAGCCGTATGCCACTGGGAACCGTAATTGTAGGAGGGGTGCTGTTCAGCCTTATACTCACTTTGTATGTAGTACCAACAATGTATAGCTATCTTTCGCGTGCAAAAAAAGCTCATTTACAAGAAAATGAGCCAGTAGCAGAGGAACTCGTTTTGTAAAAATTGCTTCCCAAACTTGGGAGGCAATTTTTATACTACAACATTCACAATTTTTTTAGGAACGATAATTACTTTTTTAGCAGGTTTGCCATCAAGCCATTTCTGTACGATTTCGTTAGATAAAACAATCTTTTCAATATCGGTTTGTGGCAAATCCAAAGCAATTTCAATACTCGTACGTAGCTTCCCATTTACCGAAATAGGATAGTTGAAAGTGCTTTCTTGCAAATATTTTTCTTCATAGACAGGATAAGGAGCGAAATTGATGCTTTCCTTATGCCCAAGCAAATGCCAAAGCTCTTCTGTAATATGCGGTGCATAAGGGGCTAAAAGTACCAAAAGAGCCTCTAAAATAGCTTTTTTTTTGCATTTTAGGTCTGTAAGTTCATTTACGCAAATCATAAAGGTACTTACAGGAGTATTGAAAGAATATCGCTCAATATCTTCGGTTACACGCTTGATAGTATGATGTAAAATTTTGAGTTCGGCTTGTGTAGGTTCTTGCTCACTTACACTGAAATTGCCCTTTTCATCGTGAAACAAACGCCATAACTTTCGCAAAAACTTATGTGTTCCTTCTATTCCATTGGTATTCCAAGGCTTAAATTGCTCCAAAGGACCCAAAAACATCTCATACAACCGCAATGTATCTGCTCCATAACGCTCTACTACATTATCAGGATTGACTACATTATATTTAGATTTGGACATTTTTTCTACTTCTGCTCCGCAAATATACTTGCCATCTTCTAAAATGAACTCTGCATTTGCCAAATCAGGACGCCACTTGCGAAAAGCATCAATGTCTAAAATATCATTTTCTACAATATTTACATCAACGTGTAAGGCAACAGTTTCATAGCCCTCTCGCAAATTGTATGAAACAAACAGATTAGGCAACTCATATTCATTTTCAGGGAACTGAGTAAATTCTTCGCCCAACAAAGCCTTTTTTACCCTCATAACAGCTTCTTCTACATTCGTAAAAATCTCTTCTACCGAAACAAACATTACTTGGCAGGCGGGCATAAATTCAGCATATTTGCTCAGATAACTTTGCCAATTTTCTTTAATAATAGATTGTGAGCGAATTTCAACGGCAATTTTCTTTTCTTTATGAACAAAATCCAATTGCATATCACCGGGCAAGACATTTGCCTCAAAACCTAAGGGTAAAAGATATTCAGCAAGACGTTTGTGGGCTTGTGCCTCTTTGTAGAGTACCTTATACACAAAGTTACTTCGTCCTTGTATCATTCCCTGATTTATCATTTTTTGGAATGGTTCGGGAGAAGAAATATAACCCAAATCATAAAGAACCTTATTCCAAAAACGAGAATAAAGCAAATGCCCCGTGCCGTGTTCTGCACCACCAATGTATAAATCTACATTTCTCCAATACTGCTCTTTTTCTTTGCTTACAAACGCTTTATCGTTATGCGGGTCCATATAGCGAAGCCAATACCAACTGCTTCCTGCCCAGCCCGGCATAGTATTGAGTTCGTAATCATAAACACCTTGATACTTCCAATTTTCAGCCCTGCCAAGCGGTGGCTCTCCCGTTTCGGTAGGCAAGTATTTATCAATTTTGGGCAACACCAAAGGCAAATTGGCTTCAGCAATTAAGTGAGGTATGCCGTCTTTGAAATATACAGGTACAGGCTCGCCCCAATATCGCTGACGACTAAACACTGCATCACGCAATTTGTAGTTGATTTTACGCTTACCAAAACCATTTTTTTCGGCATATTCAATAGCTTTTTCAATGGCATCAGGGGTATCTAATCCATTCAAAAAGCCTGAATTTATCATTTTACCATACTTTTTTTCAGTTGGATTTTCCAAATGCTCTGTGCCTTCAATCACGGGAGTTATAGGTAAATCAAAAAATTTAGCAAAACGATAATCTCTATCATCAGAGCTTGGTACGCCCATCACTGCTCCTGTGCCATAACCTGCAAGCACATAATCCGATATCCAAATAGGAATAGGCTCTTGGGTAAAAGGATTGATAGCATACGCTCCTGTAAAGACACCTGAAACTATTTTTACCTCACTCATACGTTCTCGCTCACTCCGATTGATAGCCTTTTCTATGTAGGCTTCAACTTCTGCTTTTTGCTCGTGGGTAGTAATTTCACTGACAAGTTCGTGTTCGGGTGCAAGCACTAAAAAAGTAACTCCAAAAATAGTATCTATACGGGTAGTAAAAACGGTGATAGTTTTGGAGAGGGGGTTGTGGGTGAGGTAAAAACGAACCTCAGCCCCCATACTTTTGCCTATCCAATTTCTTTGAACTTCTTTGATGCTTTCAGACCAATCCAGAGTTTCCAAATCTTGTAATAAGCGTTCTGCATAAGCAGTTATTCTCATCATCCATTGTCGCATTAGTTTGCGTTCTACGGGATAGCCACCTCTTTCCGAAACGCCGTCCTTTACTTCGTCATTGGCAAGTACTGTTCCAAGTGCGGGGCACCAATTCACATAAGCATCGGCAAGATAGGTAAGGCGATATTTCAAAAGAATATCAGAACGCTCTCTTTCAGAAAAATTCTTCCACATTTCAGCTGTAAAAGCAGGGGTATCTTCATCACAAGCGGCTTGCACTTCTAAATTCCCGTTTCTTTCAAACTCAGCAATAAGTGTGTGGATATGTTCGGCTTTGTTAGTTTTTTGATTGTACCAAGCCTCAAACAAACGCATAAAAATCCATTGCGTCCATTTGTAATAGTTCGGGTCAGAAGTTTGTACTTCTCTGCTCCAATCGTAAGAAAAGCCAATATTTTTGAGTTGTTCTTTGTAACGCTTGATGTTTTCGGCAGTAGTGATAGCAGGGTGCTGTCCTGTCTGGATAGCATATTGTTCGGCAGGCAACCCGAAACTATCAAAACCCATAGGGTGCAATACATTAAAGCCTTTGGCTCTTTTGTAACGGGCAACTACATCAGAGGCAATATAGCCAAGCGGATGCCCTACGTGCAACCCTGCTCCCGAAGGATAGGGAAACATATCCAAAACATAATATTTAGGCTTCGAAGTGTCTTCTTTGGTTTGGTAAATATGGTTTTCTTCCCAATATTTTTGCCATTTAGCCTCAATTTCTCGGAAATGATATTCTGCCATAGAGGTTGAAATTTTGTAATAATTGGCAAAGTTAGCACTTTACCCCAAATTCACCAAAATTGGAAAAAGTCAATATCAAAAAAATTGCTTTATCGCTACGGAAATATGCCAAAACATTTATCTTTGTAGCATAAATTATGCTTCTATACGCGTAATTGTTTAAGTATAGTTTGCAGTAAGGAAACAGGATTTTAGAAATCAGACAGAAAAAATGAGAGATAAAGCCCTTAAAGATTTGAACATCAAACGCTAAACTCATATGCAATATTGGCTTTTGAAATCTGAACCCTTCAAATATAGCTGGGAGCAGTTGCTTCAAGATGGTTCTACATTTTGGGACGGAGTGCGTAACTTTCAGGCTCGCAACAATTTGAAAGCTATGAAGCAAGGAGATTTAGCGTGTTTTTATCATAGCAACGAAGGTAAAGAAATTGTTGGGATTGTGAAAATTATCAAAGAAGCCTATCCCGACCACACCACCGATGAACCCGATTGGGTAATGGTTGATGTAGCCCCTGTATGTAGTTTGAAAAAACCTGTTAGTTTGGCAACCATAAAGGCTCATCATATTTTACAAAATATGGCTTTGGTAAGGCAGAGCCGTCTTTCCGTGGTGCCGCTTACCCAAGAGGAGTTTGACCTTATTTGTGAAATCGGAGAAGTTGATGTAAATTTGCTAAAAAACATCTAAAAATTTGAAAAAACATCTACTCACGTTTATATTTTGCTTGATTACGAGCTTTATTTTTGCTCAAAAAATCACTATCACGGGCAAGCTGGCAGATGCCAAAACCCAAGAACCGCTGATAGGAGCTATTGTACGCCTTTCGCAAAATAAGCAAATCGGAACCGTAACAGACGAAAACGGTAATTTCAAATTATCCTTCAATTACCTCAAAGATTCCCTTGTATTTGAATACACAGGCTATAAAACCAAAAAAGTAGCCTTTACTACCCAAGCTCAGCAGGTTTTTAGCCTACTTTTGGAAGAAGATACCCAAGAAATTGAGGAAATTACTGTGGTTCCCGGCGAAAATCCTGCTTATGCTATTTTAAGAAAGGTTGTAAAAAACAAAAGCAAAAACGATAAACGCCGAGCCAAATTCTATGAATGTGATATCTACAATCGTATAGAGGGCTATGTAAATGATAACGAAAAAGGTATTAGCAATTTGCGTGTAATGAAAGATATGAGTCGTGCCGCCGCTACCATTCCCAACTTGCGAGATAGCAAAGGTAAAGTGCTAATACCTATTTTGGCGAGTGAGAGTTTTTCACGCTACTATTATATGGGTAAGCCCGAAAAAGAGCGTGAAGATGTAAAAGTAACGAATTTATCAGGTATTGGGCTGGAAAATGCCGAAGGGATTGGACAAATTTTTACAGGTGGCAAGCTCAACGACTACAACTTTTATCGCAATCAAATGAACATTCTGGATAAGTATTTTACTTCGCCTATTGCTGATGGCTGGCGATTGAAATATGATTATGACCTTTTGGATAGTGTTTTGGTGGATAAAGATACTTGTTATGTGCTAAATATTGTACCTCGTAACCGACAAGATTTGGTTTTTGAAGGCAAAATGTGGATAAGTAAAAGCGACTATGCCCTCAAAAAAATTGACGTACAAATGACCAAAGAGGCGAATATCAATTTTATCAAAGGCTTAAAAATCAGGCAAACGGCTTTTCGTAGTAGCGAAGGATATTGGCTTCCTGAAAAAGTTGATTTTGAAGTGGAAGTGTCAGAATTTTCGGAAATTATCCCTAATATTTACGTGCGTACCCATACGCAATACCACAATTATCTGCTCAACGAAGTTCGTGAAAAGAGTTTTTATGACGAACCCCCATTACCCCCCAACAACGAAAACAAAGATACCAGCTATTGGAATATTTACAGAAAGAACGATAGCTCTTTGGTAAGCAAAGTAAATGTGTATCAGATAATAGATTCCCTGAAAACCATTCCTTCGGTGCAACGCTATACCACTATCCTCACCGTACTTACTACGGGGTATTATGAAATGAAAGGCATTGATTTGGGGCATTATGCACGTTATTATGCTTGGAATGATATTGAAGGGCATCGTTTCAATATTGGTTTCCGCACCAATCGCTTTTTGAGCAAAAATTTCACTTTCAAAACAAGAGTAGGTTATGGCTTACGCGACCAAAAGGGTAAATATTTTGTGGAAGTAAGTCAGATTCTTTCCCGAAAGTTTTTCACCAAAGCTACTTTCAGCCGAACCGAAGACATTGAACCGCTGATTTTCCTGAACCAATTTGAGAATCTACCCGATATTTTCATAGCTTCCAATCGCTTTTTTACACTTTCGGGGCGAAAACCTTTTTTCAAAAAAGAAAATCTTTTTTCCATAGAAAGTGCTATTCACCCTTCCTTTACAGAAAAGCTAACTTTCCGAACTCGGCAACTGACACCCTTGCACGGATTTGCCTATAAAGTTCCTGAAAGTGCCGATTTGCGTACAGAAATCAATACTACCGAAGTGGTATTGCAAACCACTTTTCGCAAAGGAGGAAATCGGATTCGCTTGTTGGATAATAGCGAAATTACCATTGGAGGAGGTTCTTCACCTAAATTTACACTTACCACCGCTTGGGGGCTAAAAGGCTTTGCAGGCGGAGATTTTAACTATCAACAAATTCAGCTGGATATTTCCAAGTACAATGCCCGCATTTTGGGTATCGGACACGCCAATTATTTCATCAGTGCAGGCTACTATTTTGGGCAGGTGCCATTTCCTTTGCTTCGGGCTCATTTGGGCAATAATACCCCTTTTCTGATAGAAAAAGCCTTCAACCAAATGAGCGGCTTTGAGTTTGTGAGCGACCATTATGTAGCTTTGCATTACGCACATTACTTTGAAAATCTGATTTTCAGTCGTTTGCCACTTTTCAAGAAAGCGAATAAATTTTTGGATTGGCGTTTGGTTCTAAGTCTGAATGCAGTTTATGGTGGGTTAAGGCAAGAAAACAAAGATTTAATCGCAGATTTTGATATTTTTGGTAGCCCTTTGCCGCCTATTCAGAGTCTCAACTATCAGATGCCTTATGTGGAAGTGGGGTACGGGATAGATAATATTCTAAAATTTTTCCGTGTAGATTTTTTTCATAGGCTTACTTATCTGAATTTAGATACCGCCAAACCCTTTGGGATAAAATTTTCCGCTCAAATTAAGTTGTGATTTTTTGAAAAAAATTGCATATTTCGCCCAAACCTTATAGCCTTGAAGCCCAACGCTCTGATATGTACGCAAACAGGAGAGGAGTATCCGCTTGATGAGCCTATCTGGCAAAGCCCCGAAGGTCATCTTTTGGATATTCGCTTTCGTCCTTTTCTGGATAAAACTTTCACTCGCACTCGCCCTGCCAATTTGTGGCGTTATAGAGAGGCTATTCCTATCGGAAAAGAAGAAAATATCGTTAGTTTTGGTGAAGGAGCAACCCCTATGCAAAAAATCAATATTGCAGGGGTAGATGTACATTTCAAGTTAGATTTTTTGTTTCCGACAGGCTCTTACAAAGATAGAGGCAGTGCAGTGCTTATCAGTAAAATTAAAGAACTTGGCATAAGGCACGTAGTTCAAGATTCTTCGGGGAATGCAGGAAGTTCCATAGCCGCCTATTGTGCCAAAGCGGATATTGCTTGCGATATTTACGTGCCGAAAGGAGTTTCGGAGGCAAAGCTTGCTCAAATTCGGGCTTTTGGGGCTAATGTAAAAATCATTGACGGCTCTCGTGAAGATACAGCTCAGGCGGCTTTGGAAGCGGCAAAAAATAGCTACTATGCCAGTCATTGCTGGAATCCATTTTTCTTTCAAGGAACAAAAACCTTTGCTTTTGAAGTAGCCGAGCAACTTGGCTGGAAAGCCCCTGATGTGGTTATTTTACCCGCAGGGAACGGCACTTTGCTTATCGGGGCATATATCGGCTTTCGGGAGCTAATGAAGGCAGGCATTACAGATAAAATTCCTAAAATAATTGGCGTACAAGCCGCCAATTGCTCACCGCTGTACGAAGCCTACAACGAGGGTTTGCCCTACATTCCCGAAATAGAAACTTTACCTACTCTCGCCGAAGGCATAGCAATAGCCAAACCTGTACGTGGTAAGCAAATGTTGCAATACGTGGAACTGACCGAAGGTATTTTCTTATCTGTAAGTGAAGAGGAAATTAAAGAAGCATTACTGCTGATGTGCAGTAGGGGGTATTTCATTGAGCCTACTTCGGCGGCGGTAGTGGCAGGGGTGCAAAAATATGTGGAGCAGTTCTGGGAAAATGAAAAAATTGTTTCGGTGCTTACAGGTTCAGGCTTGAAAGCGGTAGATAAAATCGCCAAAATCGTAAATAGATAGCCTTATGCGTTTTTTTGCTTTGTTTCTTTTGTATTTGCCTTTTCTATCGCTTGCTCAAACCCTTAGCCAAGAACAAGCCCAAAGACTTGCCCAACTGCCTTTGAAATGCTTGGAACAAGAATACCCCAACAAACTCAATCAGGTGCTTGCAGATGAAAAAGACTTAGAAAGTCCCAAAAATTTACACCCTGCTTTTTATGGCTGTTTTGATTGGCACTCGGCGGTACACGGGCATTGGAGTTTGGCATATTTGCTTCGTAAATTTCCAAACTTGCCTCAAAAAGAGGAGATTATCCAAAAACTTTCTGCTCATCTTTCGGTGAGCAACATTCAAAAAGAAATCGCTTATTTTGCCAAAAAACACGAATACGCTTTTGAGCGAACTTATGGCTGGGCTTGGCTTTTGGCTTTACAACAAGAACTGAATACACACCCCGAGCCACGATTGCAAAGTTTAGCAAATCATCTGCAACCACTTTCCGATTTGCTGGTAGCTCGTTATCAGGAGTTTTTGCCAAAGCTGTTGTACCCAATACGCGTAGGTACGCATACAAACACTGCTTTTGGAATGAATTTGGCTTGGGATTATGCCGTTGCTACCCAAAATGCTACTTTTCAGGAACTTTTGCGAAAAGAAGCTCAAAGGCTCTTTGGTAAAGATGTAGCTTGTCCTTTTGCTTGGGAGCCAAGTGGCACTGATTTCCTTTCGCCTTGCATAGAGGAAATGGCTCTGATGATGAGAGTTTTGCCCAAGCAAGCCTTTTTAGAGTGGGCAAAAAAGTTTGCACCTGCGTTGTTTCAAAAAAATTTTCGTTGGGAAGTTGCCAAAGTATCAGACCGCAAAGATGGTCATCTGGTTCATCTGGGCGGCTTGAATTTCAGTAGGGCTTGGAATTTGTTTGATTTGGCAAGTCGTTATAGCGAATTGGCTCATTTACAAAAAGTAGCCGAAGAACACTTGCGTTTTTCTTTGCCTGTTATCACAGACGGCAACTACGAAGGTGAGCATTGGCTTGCTTCTTTTGCGTTGCGGGCATTTTATTTCTTGGAAGCAGGAAACAAAAAATAGGGATTGGTTCGGGCGAAATTTAAGTTTTTTCAAACCATTACGTTTTGCCATTTTTCAGTTTTCTGCCAAGTGAGCAACTCTACATTTTCGCCATCAAAAGTGGCATAGGTGCAATGATAAATCCACTCGCCAATATTGATATAATGAGCGTTCTTGCCTACGGATAAAAATAAGGGTAAATGCCTATGCCCGAAAATATAATAATCTCGGTGTTTGAGAGCCTCTTGTTCTTTGCAGTATGTCCATAGCCACTCGTCATCTCCTAAAAATTTTTCAGCTCCCTTTTTTTCACTTTGCAATCGGCTATGCTTTGACCAAAACTGAGCCAGTGCAATGCCCCAATCGGGGTGAATTTGCCTGAAAAGCCACTGGCAGAGCTTATTGGCAAAAATTTTTTTCAGAATTTTATATTTGGTATCACCAGGTCCCAATCCATCGCCGTGTCCTATCAAGAAAGTTTTTTGGTTGATGCTGATTTCAATGGGATTGCGGAAAATAGGAATACCAAGTTCTTTGGTAAAATAATCAAAGAGCCACATATCGTGGTTGCCTGTGAAAAAAACAATGGGGATATTTCGGTCTAAAATTTCAATCAGTTTTGCCTGAAAGCGAATGAAGCCTTTGGGGATGGCGTGTTTGTATTCAAACCAGAAATCAAAAATATCGCCGAGCAGGAAAATAATTTGAGCATCGTGGCTTATTTGCTCTAAAAAATCGCAGATTTTTTGCTCTCTTTCGTGGCTATTGCGTACCCCCAAATGGAAATCGGAAGCGAAATAAACTTTTTTTCCTGCTTGTAGTGTAATATTCGTTGAAAAATCAGGCATAAAGGTTTGGTACAAAACTGCAAAAGAAGGCTTTAATTTCTAACAATCTGGCTATTGGTGATTTGGATTTTCTTTAATGTATTCTGAAATTTTTGGGCTTCTGCCATTGACTTAAAAACGCCTAAAACAAGTACGGTGCCGCCACATTCTGTTTGCACTTGAAAAGTTCCCGATTGATTTTCAGTTTTTTTCTGATTTTTTTTAGGGCTTTCTTTTTGAGGCGTAGAAGGTATTTCATCAGTTTCTTGACTATTCATTTCGGCTCTTTTCTGCTCTAAATCTTTGATTTTGGCACGCAGTTGAGCTATTTCAGCATTTTTCTGTGAAATTTGTCGTTCATTGCCTTCAATACCTGCTTCTAAACTTTGCAGTTCTTTTTCTTTGGCTTCCTTGCTTTCTACCAATGCCTTGAATTGTTCGGCAGTGGTTTCTTTTTTACGTTTTTCCCACTGACGCAAAAGGGCTTTTTCTTCTTTGCTCAATTCTTGGGCAAAAGCACTAAATACTGCTCCCAAACAGACTATTACACCGAATAATTTTGCTTTCATACCTAATAAATTTTGTATCAAGAAGTAATTATTTATTATTTACGTTCAAAAAGTTTGATGTTTGAAGTTCAAGAGTCCAAGGGCTTTTTCTGTGTTTGACATCAATTGTGTAAAATATAGTTTCTTTACTGCAAACTATAAAACAATTACAAGAAACTATTTAACTTCCTTCAGAGGCACTCTCACGCCGTCTTTGTATGCAACAATCCAGCCACCTTTTACACCAATTTCAGGCAAGCAATTCTTGAAGCTGTCGGCTTTTTCAAAATTTCTAAAATTACCCAAAGTGTATTTTTTCATTTTGCCGTCTTGCTCTACTCTTAAATCGTATTCATTGCTTACAGCGAGGTCTAATTTGTCGGAAGCGGCAATTTGCAAGCGAAATACCACCCCTTTGTCAAAATTTTCTTTGCTTGCAGTAGAGGTATTGTTGTAGTTGGTGGGTTCTGTTTTAGTATTGCTTGCAGAATTAGCAGAAGCAGTGGGTTTCCCCCCAAGTTCTTTTTCTAGTTCTTGTACTCTTTTCTGTAAAAGATTGATTTCCTCATTTTTAGCACTAACAAGAGCTTGAGTTTCAGCAAGTTCTTTTTTGGTCTTACTGATGCGTGCAGGTAAAAGGCTATTTGCCTCCGAAATAGCTTTGAATTCTTCTACCGAAGTTTTTTCTAATTTTTCACGCCAAATTTTTTCTTGTTCTTTGTCTAATGCTTGCCCCCAAAGCAGTAACGAGTAGCACCAAATTCCAAGTAATACAGCAACTTTTTTCATAAATTTTGTTCAATTTTAACAAAAGCTACAATTTTTTGCTCAAAATTACAAAAAATCAAGGAAAATTTTTCAAAAATTCCTACCTTTGAATGGGGTTTGTTGGTTTCTTTGGGAAAAATTTTTATTAAAAAGCCCCTATAAGGCTCGTTTTTTGCTCCAAGTTTTGAGCCTATTCTTATAAACTATTTTTCAGGTAAAATTGTCATTATTTCGTAAAAACCTTAAAACTTATGCCCGAAATTCGTTGGTTGTTTCGTCCTACACCTGACCCAATAATGGTAAAAAATTTTATGAAAGAAACGGGGGCAGATGAAGTTGCCGCTTATTTGCTTGTGCAAAGAGGAGTTACTAATTATGAGGAAGCTCGTCTTTTTTTTAACCCCAGAATAGAACATTTGCACAACCCATTTCTGATGAAAGATATGGACAAAGCTGTTTTGCGTTTGGAGCAGGCTTTTGAAAATAATGAAAAAATTATGATTTACGGCGACTACGACGTAGATGGCACAACTTCGGTGGCTTTGGTGTATCAATTTTTCAAAAGGGTTTTCCCTGATAAAAATAACTTTGATTTTTACATTCCCGACCGCTACAAAGAAGGTTATGGCATTTCCAAACAGGGAATAGATTATGCCAAAGAAAATGGCTTTACGCTTATGATAGCTCTGGATTGCGGTATTAAATCCATAGAACTTGTAGAATATGCCAAATCAAAAGGTATTGATTTTATTATTTGCGACCACCATTTGCCCGGTGCCGAAATTCCCAAAGCCGTAGCTGTTTTAGACCCCAAACGCCCCGATTGTCAGTATCCTTACAAAGAGCTATCGGGTTGTGGAGTAGGGTTCAAACTTTTGCAAGGCTTTTCTTTGCATAAGAAAATAACACAAGAGCATCTGCACCAATTTTTGGATTTGGTAGTAGTAAGCATTGCTTGCGATATTGTACCCATTACAGGCGAAAATAGAGTGCTTGCTTTTTGCGGACTTGATAAACTAAACAGCAGACCTCTGCGAGGTTTGCGAAAACTTCGGGAAGTAGCAGGCTATGGCGAAGATAAAGCAATGAGCATTACGAATGTAGTTTTTGGCATAGGACCGCGTATCAATGCCGCAGGCAGAATAGAACACGCCCGTAATGCGGTAAAAGTGCTTTTAGCTGAAAATGAGGAAGAAGCTAAACGATTTGCTGAAATTATCCACGAACATAACCAAGACCGCAAAGACCTTGACAAGTCTATTACCCAAGAGGCTTTACAAATGATTGAGGCTCAAAACCTACAAAATGCCAAAACTACCGTACTATTCAAGCCCGATTGGCACAAAGGCGTGATTGGTATTGTGGCATCGCGTTGCATAGAACATTATCACCGACCAACCATTATTCTTACCCAATCTAATGGCAAAATAGCTGGTTCGGCTCGCTCTGTTCACGATTTTGACGTTTATGAAGCCATTGAGGCTTGTGCCGATTTGCTTGAGCAATTTGGTGGGCATAAACACGCCGCAGGACTTACGCTCAAACTTGAAAATTTGCGTGCTTTTCAAGAAAAATTTGAGCAGGTAGTAGCATCTCGTATCAAGCCCGAACAACTTTCTCCCCACTTGGAAGTAGATATGAAACTGCCACTCAAAAATGCGACAGATAAGTTTATGCGTATGTTGAACCAACTTGCTCCTTTTGGACCTGGGAATATGCAACCGCTGTTTGTTTCGGAAGATGTAAGAGTCCTTCCTGAAAGTGTCTCGCTGGTAGGCAAAGAAGACCCCAAAACTCATCTCAAATTCAGAGTAAAGCAAGAAAATTCGGCGGTGTTTGATTGTATTGCATTCGGAATGGGACATTTAGCCGAAGAGTTACGCACAGGGAAGCCCTTTCATATTTGCTATCATTTGGAAGAGAATCATTACAGGGAAAATACAACACTCCAATTGCGAATTAAGGATATTAAGTGGTAAGATTTATGCACCCAATTCATTATATCAAATTAGAGAACTTCAAAATTTTTGAGCAAGAGACATTTATTCCTTTAAGCAATTTATCAGTGCTTATCGGTGCAAATAATTCAGGGAAAACATCAGTTAT
The DNA here is from genome assembly GCF_053497555.1 of Raineya sp. Taxonomy (NCBI): domain Bacteria; kingdom Pseudomonadati; phylum Bacteroidota; class Cytophagia; order Cytophagales; family Raineyaceae; genus Raineya; species Raineya sp. The sequence continues at coordinate 42,435 of NZ_JBRCWE010000003.1, forward strand.
TCAAGCTCTTTCCTTGTGGAGTTGGGCTATTCAGACTTGGATTGAGAAGAAGAAAAAATCAAAATCACTTAAAGAAAGAGGGGTGGCACTTTATAGAAAAGAAATCCCTCAAGTTATGATTAAAGAAATGCGATTTTTTTGGCATAAAGCAAAAATTCGTAAGGATAGTAACACCAATACTGAACTGAAAATTAAAGTAGGTCTATTTTGGAAAAATCAGTTACAAGAAGTAGGGGTTTTATTCAAATATCATAGTCCTGAGATTATTTATTGCCAACCTGATGAAAAAAGTTTAGCCAACAAAGAAATATTAGAATATGCTGAACAAATAAAAATAAATTTGCTTTATCCCATTGTAGGAATGAAGCCAGAAGAAGATTATTTAGGTTATGGCTCTATTCAAAGAATTATTGGACAAGGGCAAGCGGCTTCTGTGATTAGAAATATTTGCAATTATCTTTACGAAAATGATAAAGCAAAATGGCAAGAGTTGGTAAATTTGATAAAAACGCTCTTTGCAGTAGAACTAAAAAAACCAATTGTACTACCTAATGGATTGATAGAACTCTATTTCAACTATGCTACAAAAGAGCTAAAAAGTATTCAAGATTTAGATATTTCTCTTGCTGGTTATGGACAGCAACAAATGTTGCTTGTTATAGCTTATTTGCTTGCCAATCCAAATTCTGTTTTGATGATTGATGAACCTGATGCTCATTTAGAAATTTTGCGGCAGAGTCAGATTTTTGCCTTGCTGAAATATCTTGCCCAAAAGTATAGCTCTCAGATAATCATTGTAACACATTCTGAAGTTATTTTGAATGAAGCAGAGCATGTCATTTTTCTGCAAACAGCAAATGCTCAAGAAATTTCAAATCAAAACAATGAAACTAAATTTGTAAAAGAGGCACTTAGACATTTTGGTATTGAACATTACTATAAAGCTCAAATTAATCCACACATCTTGTATGTAGAGAGTAGTAGCGATTTAGAAATCTTACGTGCATTTGCTAGAAAACTCAATCACCCCGCATTAAACACTTTGAATGGATTACTAAACTATTATTTCATAAAAAACGAAATATCGGAAGAAACCATTGAAGATGAATTGGGTAGAATATCAGGAGGGTATCGCTCTTGTAAATCACATTTTCAGGCAATCAAAAGCGTTGTACCTCGTCTGAAAGGCATTGGTATTTTTGATAGCGATGCCCAAAAACGCCAAAATGAAATCAATGACCATTTGGCTATTCTTTTCTGGGAAAGATATGAAATAGAAAATTACTTCATAACACCTCAAACTATTGAGGCTTTTGCTAGGAAAGAGTGGGAAAAAAGATTAGGGAGTATTTTTTCGGAGTACATTCAGCAAAAGGTAGAAAGGTTACGAAACATTATTGAAAGTGAATTGATTTTACCCGTGTTAAATCAAGACTTGCAAGCACTGCAAGATTTTAAAGATTTGACTATAAACTTACAAAATCAGCAATTTCAAAATATGGCAGTCAATCATAAATTGAGTAAGTTGTTGGAGAACGTGTTTAATAGGTTATCAGAACTTGAAAAAGAACCTTTATTACTCACTAAATCAAACTTTTATGTACTGATAGACTTTTTGAATAATATTAATGAGGAAGTTAAAAAAAAGTTAGATATGATACAAAAGTATTTGGAAAATTAAGTTAGAGAAAAACTTTTATGTTCAGCTTTGTGTTAAAAATTCAAAAAAGCAAATTTATGAAACTTGCAAAATTTTTTTGGGTAGCTTTCTTAGTGATAGCTTTACAAGCACAAGCCCAACAGATTATGCTTTCGGGTATGCTGATTGATAAGCATACCAAAACACCAGTTTCGGGGGTTCGGGTAATCAATTATACTGCTAGTCGTGGTACAATTTCCAACGAAAAAGGAATGTTTAGTTTGCGGGTTAGTGCAGGAGATAGCCTAATTATTCGTTCTGCTCATTATAGAACAGCCTTTTACAAAGTGCCTACCAAGCAGGAAGAATCTTATTCTGTCATTTTGCCCCTGGAAGAAGCTGTTGAAACTATTGCTCCTATTCAAGTTTTTCCTTATTCCGATGAGCATACCTTTCGCGAGGCTTTCTTGAATATGGAAACTGAAACTGACGAAGTAAAAGCAATGAGAGAAAATTTAGATAAGGGCAAAATGTTAGATGCTTCTCGCAAGATGTCCCAAGATAGTCAAAATTCCGCCCAACAGCAGTTACAAATGCAATCAATGAAACCTGTAACGAGTAGCTCTTTGCCTACGCTCAATGTTTTTAGTCCTTCGGCTTGGCGAGAGTTCAAAAGACAACTCAAAGAAGGTAAAAATGAAAAAGAACGGCAAGAGAAAAACTATAAGAAGTAAGCAGAAACTATCTCATAGCGAGATAGTTTCAATAATACTTTTGAGTAAAAATTCGCCGTCAGTATTTCCGAGCAGAGCATTAGAGGCTCTTTCAGGGTGAGGCATCATTCCCATTACATTGCCTTTTTTATTGCAAACACCTGCAATATTTTCCAAAGAGCCATTGGGATTGGCTTCTTTGGTGATTTCGCCATTTTCATCGCAATACCTGAAAATTACTTGTCCATTGGCTAAAATTTCTTGTAAATCTTTTTCGGGAGCATAGAAACGCCCTTCCCCGTGAGCAATGGGAATTTTATAGGCTTTTTTGCGAGGCAATTTGTAGGTGATGAGTGTATCATCGTTTTGAGGGCGAATAAATACATTTTTGCAAATATACTTTTGCGAAGTATTTTTGAGCAAAACACCGGGCAGAAGACCTGCTTCGGTGAGTATCTGAAAGCCGTTGCAAATGCCTAAAACAAAGCCCCCTTTTTCAGCAAAATCAACAATTTCACTCATAATAGGCGAAAAGCGGGCTATTGCTCCTGTACGCAGATAATCTCCATACGAAAAGCCACCGGGTAATACGATAAAATCACAGCCTTGCAAGTTTTTTTCTTTGTGCCAAAGTTTTACTACTTTTTGCCCTAAACTTTCAAGGGCATCAACCATATCATCATCACAATTGGAGCCAGGGAAAACAACTACGCCAAATTTCATTGCTGAAAAAATTTTTTCGCAATATACGGAAATCCGAATTTTATGCAGAAATTTAAGGCAAATTTTCAAGCAATTTTTTAATTTATGGCTTTTTTCTAAAGTCTAAAACACAAAAATATGCAAATAGAAATCATCAATGGGGCAAATCTGAACCTTTTGGGCAAAAGAGAACCGCATATTTACGGTTCGGACACTTTTGAGATGTACTTGGAAAAATTACAAAAAAAATATCCACAAGCAGAAATTGGCTATTTCCAGTCCAATATTGAAGGCGAACTTATCAATCGCTTACACGAAGTAGGTTTTTCGGCAAAAGGTATTATTTTGAACGCAGGAGCCTATACACATACTTCTATTGCCCTTGCCGATGCAATTCGTTCTATACAATCGCCTGTGATAGAAGTGCATATTTCAAATATTTTTGCTCGCGAGGCTTTTCGGCACAAAAGTTATATTTCTATGGTGGCGGCAGGGATTATTTCGGGTTTGGGCTTGCAGGGTTATGATTTGGCAATAGAATATTTTTTGAACAAGTAATCAGTAAGTCTCAACACAATGAAAGTTTGTTTTGCAACCAACAACTCGCACAAAATTGCCGAAGTGCAAGCCATTGTAGGCAAAAAATTTGAACTTGTTTCGCTTGCCGAAGTCGGCTGTTTGGAAGAGTTACCCGAAACAGGAAATACTCTGGAAGAAAATTCTGCTCAAAAAGCGGAATATGTCTGGCAAAAATACCAAATCCCTTGTTTTGCAGATGATAGCGGTTTGGAAGTGGAAAGCCTTGCCAATGCACCAGGGGTGCATTCGGCTCGCTATGCGGGTTTGCCCAAAAATGATGAAAAAAATATAGCTTTGCTTTTGCAAAATTTGCAAAACAAACCCAATCGTAAAGCTCAATTTCGGACTTGTATTACACTCATTACAGCAAAAGGAAAGTGGCAATTTGAAGGCATTGTAAAAGGGAAAATTTTAGAGGAAAAACGAGGCTCACAAGGTTTCGGCTACGACCCTGTTTTTTTACCCGAAGGCTATGGACTAACTTTTGCCGAAATGAATATGCAAGATAAAAATGCTATCAGCCATAGGGCTATTGCTGTGAAAAAATTAGCAGATTTCTTGGAGGCTAATCCGCATATTTTCTGAAAGATTTGTCTTTTGGCTAATTTTTTTCAAACTTTGGGGCAAAATCAAAAAATAGACCAATGCTTTCCTATATTATCTGGAACATTCACCCCGAATTTATCCGAATTGGTGCTATACGAGCCGCTTGGTATGGCTTGCTGTTTGCATTTGCTTTTCTTGCAGGGCAGTACATTTTGGGCAAAATATTCAAAATTGAAGGTAAAACCGAAGACGATTTAGCGACTTTTTCGTTCTATGTTATCATTGCCACCGTAATAGGGGCAAGACTCGGACACGTACTTTTCTACCAACCTGATTATTATTTTAGCCATCCAATAGATATTTTTAAGGTTTGGGAAGGCGGACTTGCCAGCCACGGTGCCGCTATGGGTATTTTGCTGGCGGTGTATCTTTTTAGCCGAAAATATAAAGTTTCTTATCTGTGGATTTTGGATAGGCTTGTGATAGTGGTAGCTTTGGGAGGTTGTTTTATACGTTTAGGCAACCTGATGAACTCTGAAATTATTGGGAAACCTTCCAATATACCTTTTGCTTTTGTTTTTGCCAACAGATGGATTGATAATGCTTTGGAAAGCTATGATGAAAGCTATCAGATAGGTTACAAGCGAAATTTTACCGAAAAAGCAGATTTCAAAGATACCACTATCAATGGCATTCGGCTTGTACCTTTACGGGTGCATACGTATTTTGATGCTGAAAAAGTTTCTCAAAGCGAAGCTATGCAGTTCTTGCAAATGAATATTCCTGTAATAGTAAGCAAAAACAAAGATGTAGCCGAACACGTTGTTTTAAGTCCGAAGCCTAATTTTTCAGCGACAGAAAACGATAAAGAGATAGAAGTAACCTGGCAAGCCTATGGCATACCTCGCCACCCTTCACAACTCTATGAAAGTATTTCCAGCTTGTTATTATTTGCTTTTTTACTTGCTTTGTACTATCGTTACAAACAAAAAACACCCGAAGGCTTGATTTTCGGACTTTTTTTGATTATCTTGTTCTCGCTTAGATTTTTGTACGAATTCCTCAAAGAAAACCAAGTAGAAGGCGAAAATGCTATGCAACAAGCCATTCAACTAAACTTAGGACAACTACTCAGTATTCCTTTTGTGCTTGTAGGTTTTTGGCTTCTTATTCGTCTGAAAAAAACTAAAAAGACAGATTTATGAAAACGAAAGAAGAAATTGTACGCGACTGGCTACCACGCTATACAGGAATGCCCTTAGAGCTATTTCGCCCTTATATTTTGCTCACAAACTTTCGCAATTATGTAGATATGTTTGCTGAAAAATTTAATGCACCTATCTATGGCGAAGAGAAACCTATGCAAGCCGTAAGTAGCGATGAACTTACGCTAATCAATTTTGGTATGGGTAGTGCTATGGCGGCAACGGTGATGGATTTGCTATTGGCAGTTGCTCCTAAGGCTGTTTTATTTTTGGGTAAATGTGGTGGCTTGAAGCGAAAAACCCAAGTAGGCGATATGATTTTGCCTATTGCCGCTATACGAGGCGAAGGTACAAGTGCCGAATATATGCCCCCCGAAGTGCCGTCTTTGCCTTCGTTCCGTTTGCTTCGTTCTGTTTCGTCAATGATAAAAAAACACGAGTTAGACTACTGGACAGGTACGGTTTATACTACCAATCGCCGCGTATGGGAACACGACGAGGAATTCAAAGAATATTTGCGTAAAATACGTGCCGCCGCTATTGATATGGAAACGGCTACTATTTTCACCGTGGGTTTTATCAATGAAATTCCAAGAGGGGCTTTGCTACTGGTTTCTGATAATCCAATGATTCCCGAAGGCGTAAAAACCAGTGAAAGTGATAAAAAAGTTACTGCTCAATATGTAGAAAAACACCTTCAAATTGGTATAGATGCTCTTTTGGAACTGGCTCATTCAGGAGAATCGGTAAAACATTTGAGGTGGGATTGAATTTAGTTGTTTTATGGAAGCTAAAGTTTTGCATATTGACCCTGAAATTTTGGGTGGTACTCCCGTCTTTTATGGTACAAGAGTACCCATAAAAAATCTTTTTGACTATCTAGAAACAGGGGAAACAATTGAAACTTTTTTAGAAGATTTTGAGGGAGTGAAAAAAGAACAAGTATTAAAATTGCTAGAAGCATTTCATCTTAATTGATAAGCAAGGTTTTCAAAAAAGTTTGTAAAATAACATTCACCTCTCAAACTTTCTCAACTTTTATGTATTTTTGCTTTCTGAAATTTTATTCAAGAAACCCTCTTTTATGTGTGGTATTGCGGGTTTTCTCTGTTTTGAGAAAACATTAGACCGAAGCCTTCTGCAAGCAATGACTGCCCAGCTCGCTCATCGCGGTCCTGATGCCGAAGGCTTTTTCCAAGACGAATTTTGTGGATTAGGACATCGCCGTTTGAGCATCATTGACCTTTCGGAACAGGCAAATCAGCCTTTTTTTTCAAAAGACGGCAGATATGTGGTAGTATTTAATGGCGAAATCTACAACTACCGAGAAGTTGCCGAAAAATTGCAAATCAAGCCTCGTACTACTTCCGATACCGAAATTTTGGTAGAAGCCTTTGCTCTAAAAGGTATGGCTTGCGTGCAATTGTTCAATGGAATGTTTGCTTTTGCTATCTACGACACTCACAAAAAAGAATTGCACTTGTGCCGAGATAGAATCGGGAAAAAACCACTTTATTATTTCTGGAATGGGCATTATTTTGCATTTGCCTCCGAACTGAAATCTTTGATGGTTTTGCCTTTTATCAAAAAAGATTTGAACTATCTTGCCATTGAGGATTTTTTGCATTTAGGCTATATCCCTCGCCCACATAGTATTTACGAAGATGTTTTCAAGATGTTTTCGGGCTACTGGCTGAAAGTTTCTCGTAAGGGCATTGAGGAAAATATGTATTGGGATATTCAAGCCTGCATCAAAAAACAGAAAAATAATAACGAAAGCGAAGCCGAAAAGCAGTTGGAAACATTGCTCCAAAGTTCGGTTCGCTATCGTTTGATAAGCGATGTTCCCTTGGGCGTTTTTTTGAGTGGTGGGATAGACTCCAGCCTTGTAGCGGCACTTGCTCAAAATGTAAGCAATGAAAAAATCAAAACCTTTTCTATTGGTTTTGAAAATGAAAAATATAACGAAGCTCCTTTTTCTCGCAAAGTTGCCGAGCATCTCCAAACCGAACACCACGAACTCATACTTTCTGCCCAAGAAGCCAAAAAACTTGTTCCTGAAATTATTGATGTGTATGACGAACCCTTTGCCGATAGCTCTGCTGTGCCTACAATGCTTATTTCGGCTTTTGCTAAAAAATACGTGAGCGTTGCACTTGCAGGCGATGGGGGCGATGAGCTGTTCCAAGGTTATGGAATGTATGAATGGGCAGAGCGACTGAAAAAGCCTTTTTTCAAACCTTGGCGTTTTGCCATTGCTCAAATTTTGAGCCTGAAAAAAGATGTTTCCTTTCAGAAAGGGGCTCAAATGTTTCGCTATCCCAAAGGTAAGCATTTAGCAAGCCATATTTTTTCGCAAGAGCAGTTTCTTTTTTCCCAAAAAGAAGTGGAAGATTTGGTTACTTTTCCTATAACAAGCTCCGAGCCTTTACTTTCTACGCAGTTTGGTCTGATGAAATGCCCGCCTCGTGAGCAACAAGCCCTTTTTGACTTGCAATACTATCTGCAAGATGATTTGCTTGTAAAAGTTGATAGAGCTTCTATGCGTTATGCTTTGGAAGTACGTTCTCCGCTTTTGGATTATAGAATAGTAGAGTTTGCTCTCAATTTGGATACTTCGCTCAAATATCAGAACAAAACTACCAAGTATTTGCTTAAAAAAATATTGTTTCATTACTTACCCAGCGAGCTATTCAGACGACCTAAATGGGGTTTTGCCATTCCACTGATGCAATGGCTTAGAACGGATTTACGTTATCTGATTGATGAATTTTTGAACCATAAGATAGTTACTCATTACGACCTTGTGAAATATGAAAAGGTAAAAGAATTGAAGGAAAAATTCCTGAAAGGCAATGATTTTTTCTACAATCGTTTGTGGGTACTGATTGTTTTGCATCAATTCTTGAAAAAAAACTTTGATTAGAGCTATGAATGAATTGCTTTGGCGTCGTCCTCGCCGTAATCGTAAAAATGAAGTTATCCGAAACCTGACCCAAGAAACTTGGCTTTCTAAAAATGATTTAATTTTCCCGCTTTTTGTATGCGAAGGCAAAAATCAGAAAATTCCGATACCTTCAATGCCCGGCATTTTTCGTTATTCCTTGGATTTGCTTTTGGCAGAAATAGAGGCTTGTGTAAAATTGGGTATCAATGCTTTTGCTCCTTTTCCGCAAATTCCCGAAGATAAAAAAGATAAAATTGGCTCGGAAAGCTACAATCCCGAAGGTTTATATCCCCGTGTAATTCGTACTATCAAAGAAAACTTCCCCGAAGTAATGCTTTTTACTGATGTTGCCTTAGACCCTTATAGCTCTGACGGACACGATGGCATTGTACATAATGGCGAAATTTTGAATGATGAAACTTTGGAAATTTTGGGTAAAATGGCTCTTGTGCAAGCCCAATCAGGAACTGACTGCATTGCTCCTTCCGATATGATGGACGGCAGAGTAGGCTATTTGCGAAGCGTTTTAGACCAAAATGGCTTTACCAATGTATCCATTCTCGCCTATACGGCTAAATATGCAAGTGCTTTTTATGGACCTTTTCGTGATGCTTTGGAATCTGCTCCTAAATTTGGTGATAAAAAAACGTATCAAATGAACCCTGCTAATGCTCGTGAAGCCCTGCTAGAAGCAGAGTTAGATATTGCCGAAGGGGCAGATATAATTATGGTAAAACCTGCTTTGCCTTATTTAGATGTAATACGCTTGCTGAAAGATAACTATGCAGTTCCTATTGCCGCTTACAATGTGAGTGGTGAGTATGCTATGCTCAAAGCCGCCATAGAAAAAGGATGGTTGAGCGAAAAGGTAATTTTGGAAAGCCTTTTGAGTATCAAAAGGGCAGGGGCAGATATTATCTTGACTTACTTTGCCAAAGAAGTAGCAAGTAATATCTAAACAGCGAAATAGTGGAAGAAGTTTATTACTTTTGTTCTGAAAAAAAATTGTATGAGCAAGGTAAATCCCAAAATTGATTTGGTATTCAAAAAGCTATTTGGCTCTGAGGAAAACAAAGATATTCTTTTGTCTTTGGTAAATGCAATTTTGCCTGAAAACCAGCAAATAGCAAATTTGAAAATAAAAAATCCTTACAACATTTCCGATTATGCAGAAGGCAAACTCTCTATTTTAGACATCAAAGCAGAAGATGAGGTAGGCAATCTTTATGACATTGAAATTCAAATCAGAGGAAGCGATTTTTACGGAAAACGTACTTTGTACTATTGGGCAAAAATGTTTGGTTCGCAGTTAGACTACCAAACAGAAGAGGAAATTAGGAAAAAAGAAAAGAAGGGAAAATCATACATTGATTTGAACAAGTGCATTGTGATTAGCTTGATGGATTTTGATTTTTTCAGTGATGAGCGGTATCATCGTTGTTTTATGCTCAAAGACCGAGAAACGAATGAAACGCATACTGACCTCAATTATTTAGATTTATATTTTGTTGAGCTACAAAAATTTGAAAAAAAACATAAGCAAGTCAAAACAGCATTGGATAGGTGGATTAAGTTTCTGAATAGTGCCAATCTGTATTCCAAAGAAAATTTGCCTCCCGAACTTGCTGAAATAGAAGCTATCAGAAAAGCAACTGAAAAGCTGGAAATGATGTATTTCAACGAAAAAGAGCGTGAATATTACGAGGGGCAGTATAAAAGATACCTTGATGAAACTGCCCGCATAGATGAAGCCATTATACGAGTTGCCAAAAAGGCTATCAGAGAAGGTGCTGATAACGATTTTATTGCTAAAATTACTGATTTACCCCTTACCGAAATTGAACGATTGCGTAATGAAATAAAATAGAACAGTTTGCTATGTTATCCTTCTGAAAGTCTTTTTCCCTTTCACAAAATAAGCCCAAACTACTGAAAAATTCGGTAAATTTGCTTTTTTAGGCAAATCTTGTATTTGCTTTTTACTAAAAAGCAGATAAGCGTAAAAAGCCCAATGAGCCTTGATAATTGCCCAAATATGCCTCCATTCGCCTTTTTTGAGAAAAAGCAAAGCGGAAAATCCGTCTAAAAAAAGCCGTATAAATACCTTGTAAAAACTTTGCGGAAAAGGCAAATTTTTAGCCAAAATAATAAGGTTGTTGCGATAATTTAGAAAAGTTTTGCGAGGATTGCTCGCATTGAGCGTACCACCGCCCACGTGGAAAACTTCACTTTCTGTAATGCAGAATATTTTACCACCTGCTCTTTGTACTCGCCAACAAAAATCAATTTCTTCAAAATGAGCAAATAGGTTTTCATCAAAACCGCCGAGCTTGTGCCACCATTCGGCACGAACTACCATACAAGCCCCTGTTGCCCAAAAAATTTCACAAATTTCATCATACTGACCTTCATCTTTTTCGCAAGTATCAAAAATTCTGCCACGGCAAAAGGCATATCCCCACTTATCCAAAAAGCCTCCTGCCGCACCTGCATATTCAAAATGCGTTTTCTGATGAAAAGATTTGATTTTGGGTTGAACGGCAACAACTTCCTTATTTTTTTCCAGAAAATCAATCATAGGCAAAAGCCAATTCGGACTTACTTCAATATCCGAATTGAGCAAAACAAAATATTTTGCCTCAATGCTTTTCAAAGCCTCGTTGTAGCCTTTGCAAAAGCCTAAATTTTGCTCAAAGCAAATCAGTCGGATTTGTGGATAGTGAGTACGTAAAAAATCCACTGAATTATCAGTGGAAGCATTATCGGCAACAATTATTTGAGCATTGGCAGAATGAGCAATCAACGAAGGCAAAAATGCTTTGAGCCAATGCTTGCCATTGTAATTGAGTATCACAACAGCCGTTTGAGCCAAACTATTCATCAAACTGCAATATCTTTCACTTCGTCTGCAATTACGAGTTTGCCTATGGTGGCTTTTTTGATGTCTTCTATACTTACATCTGCGGCTTTTTCAATGAGTTTGAAGCCTCCTTCGGGTAAAATTTCATATACGCCTAGTTCCGTAACAACCTTTTTCACACAACGCACCCCTGTAAGCGGAAGCGTACATTTGGGTAAAAGTTTGGATTCCCCTGCTTTATTAACCTGTTGCATTGCAACAATGATATTTTTTGCCGCCGCTACCAAATCCATAGCTCCACCCATACCTTTTACCATTTTACCGGGTATTTTCCAATTGGCAATATCGCCATTTTCGCTTACTTCCATAGCTCCCAAAATGGTCAAATCAATGTGTTCGCCGCGTATCATAGCAAAACTATCAGCAGAACTGAACAGCGAGGAGCCGGGTATCATTGTAATAGTCTGCTTGCCTGCATTGATAAGGTCGGGATCTACTTCGGCTTCCGTAGGGAAAGGACCTATGCCCAGCAAGCCATTTTCCGACTGCAAAACTACGTTCATTCCTTTGGGAATGTAATTTGCCACCAAGGTAGGTATACCGATACCCAAATTTACATAGTAGCCATCTTTGAGTTCTTGAGCGATGCGTTTAGCAATTCCGTTTCTATCCAAAGGCATATTGAAAAAGTTTAATATTTCAAAAGGTTATGCGTTATTTTTTCAGAGAGCTGTTCTAAATTTCAGTACGGTTTGCCCAATGCGAATGGTATCGCCATCTTTCAAATTTCCCTCTTCTACAAATTCCTCGTTGATAAAAGTTCCGTTGGTAGAAAGTTCATCTTTGAACTTAAAATCACCCATTCGGTACAAAATGGTGAGATGTTTACCTGAAACTTGGCTGTCAGGAATTACAATATCGCAAGCACTATCCGAGCCTATGATGTTTCGCCCTTCGCGAAGTTTGAAATCTTGCCCCAGCGGGTCTAAGGTGTAAGAAACAAGCCAACCCACGAGCTTTCTGCCAGTGCTTTGTGGCTGAACGGTTTGAGATTGCGGGGTTATTTCTTGCGAAGGCGTACCTGTAAAAATTGCAGTTTTGTTGAAATTTGCAATTTTCTCGTTTTGCACAAAGGTTTTATCTTCGTTACCCTGCATTACTTTGGTTTTGTCGTTGTTCATAATTTGGGTTTTGTTGAAATCGGTAGCTTGTGGTGTGGGGCAATACGGACAAACCTGATTGGTGTCTTCGTAGTAATGTCCGTTTGCACAAAGAACATATCCCATAGTTTTTATGTTTTGAAAATACTTTCTACCTCAAACTGCAAATTTTGCAAAATTTTTGATTTTACCAAACCTTTTTCCATTGCATATTCAACCAAATCGTAGTCGCCGTTTTGGAAGGCATAAATTTCCACGACTTGTGTTTTGGGTTCAATAATCCAATATTCAGGGATTTGGTGTTTTTTGTAAAGTTTCATTTTTTCGCCTCTATCGTAGCGAGCCGTAGAAGGTGATAGAATTTCTACAACCAAATCGGGTTTGCCCTCAATGCCTTTTTCAGTAATGATATTTTTTCGGCTTTCTTGTATAAAAACCAAATCAGGTACTACTAAATTTTCTTCGTCTAAAATTACATCAATGGGAGCATAGATAGCAATGCCTAATTGTTTTTCTTTGATGTGTTTGCTTAATAGTTCAAACAATTTTCCTGAAATAATTTGATGAAAAGGATTGGGTGCGGAGCGTTTCACAATCGTACCATTCAAAAGTTCATAGATGAAGCCTTCTTCAAAATCTTCTTTTTGAAGGAAGTCATTTACTTGATATTTTTCTAAAACCATTTCCATTGCTTATGCTTTGAAAATTTGCTCTACTTCCAATTGAAAATTTTGCAAAATTTTTGATTTTACCAAACCTTTTTCCATTGCATATTCAACCAAATCGTAGTCGCCGTTTTGGAAGGCATAAATTTCCACGACTTGTGTTTTGGGTTCAATAATCCA
>NZ_JBRCWE010000004.1:0-8599 GCF_053497555.1 Raineya sp.
ATGAAAAGTAATATTTTAGTTTCAGCACCTAAATATACAACTTTCATTGGAAATCTTTTTCAATCCTAAACAACTTCAAAATAAAAAAGTAAAAATTTTTATGAAAATTGGTTTATTTTTTGGTTCTTTCAATCCTATACACATAGGGCATCTGATAATTGCCAACACAATGGCAGAAAATACGGATTTGCGGGAAGTTTGGTTTGTCATTTCGCCACACAATCCGCATAAGAAAAAAGAAAGCCTTTTGCACGCCTTCGACCGCTACGATATGGTTGAAAAAGCTATTTACGATAATCCTCGCTTACGTGCTTGCGATATAGAATTTCACTTGCCCCAACCCAGTTATACCATTCATACACTCACCCATTTACAAGAAAAATATCCCCAAAAGCAGTTTGTCCTTATTATGGGTAGCGATAATCTTGTAAATTTCAAGAACTGGAAAAATTATGAAAAAATTTTGGAATATTACGAATTGTATGTGTATCCACGCCCCCAAACGCCTGCTACCGAATTTGATAATCACCCTAAAATAAAATGGATAAAAGCCCCACTAATGGATATTTCAGCCACTTACCTACGCGAGTGCATACGTGAGGGCAAATCTATACGTTACCTTGTACCCGAAGCCGTAGCAGAGCTAATTCAACGTAAAAAGTTTTACCAATGAACTTACATCAATTAGAATACATTTTGGCAGTAGATAAATTCAAAAGTTTCAGCAAAGCCGCCGACTACTGCAATGTTACCCAAGCCACTTTGAGTGCTATGGTCAAAAAATTGGAAGACGAGCTTGGTGTTATTCTTTTTGATAGGAAATCGCAACCTATCGTAACTACCGAAATAGGCAAGGAAATCCTATTGGAGGCTCAGAAGGTACTACTGCATACCGAAAAAATTTTAGATATTGCCCAAAAAGATAAAAAGCAAATTGCAGGCAAAGCCAAAATTGGAATTATTCCTACCATAGCAGGGACACTACTGCCCAAAATATTTCACCCTATTTTAGAAAAATTACCTCATTTGGTATTGGAGGTAAAAGAATTTACTACCGAAAACATTATCCGCAAACTGCGTGAGGGCAGTTTGGATATGGGCATTTTGGCAACCCCTCTGAACCAAACTGATATTGAGGAGGAGATTTTGTTTTATGAAATGCTAATCATTTATGGAAAAACACCCAATAGCAAAGAATATTTGGTTTCCACAGAGTTAGAAAATGAAAAGTTTTGGCTTTTGGAAGAAGGAAATTGTTTGCGAAATCAGTCCATAGAGCTTTGTAATTTACAAAAGTCGGAATATTTGCCCAAAAATCTTTTTTTTGAGGCAAGTTCTTTTGATACACTACTGAATATGGTAGATCAGCTCGGCGGACTCACCCTCATTCCCGAACTATACTACCAAAACCTCCCCGAAAATCGGAAACAGAAAACTGCTTTTTTTCAGAAACCTATTCCTGTACGTGAAGTAAGTTTAGTATATTATCGCCCCTTTGCCAAAATAAGCACTATCCAAGCCCTTGCCGAAATTATCAGACAAAGCATTACACCAATACTAATGAGCAGTAACTATCGGAAAAATGATTTGATTATTTTGCCTGTGTAAGCACTTTTTTGGGAATATCACGCTCCCATTTACGGCAAATTGTGCCTTCGCAACGCACCAGTGTCCAATTATTTTGCAAAGCCATTGCCAGCAAACGCTTGCGAAGTTTGCGAGGGTAGAATATTTTGCGAGAAATTTTAGAGCGTCTATAAGGTTTCATTATACCCATTTGGGCGAGTACATCATAAGTTGCCGCCGCACATCGCATTCCAAAGAAGGCATAATCGTAAGGAGTTTCTTGTAAGTATTTTTGAGCTACCTGCTGAAAAATTTGTTTTTGTTTTTCATCAATAGGAATATACACCACTGCTTTTTTCATTTTTTCGGTATCCCCACCCAAAATGGAATAAAACTCGTTGTAAGAGGAAAGTAAATAGGTGCTATGTTTGTTTTTAGCATTCGGAAAGATATGAAATGAGCCTTTTCGGGTAAAATTAAGGATTTGATTGCTATCCAGTCCGAGTCCTACGTGTCCGCCCAAAATCCCTCCAAACCAACGTTTTTCTGTTTTTTTGAACTTTTTAGCAGGTTTTGAACCATACAAGAAATGCACTTGCAAATACATCTCTTCCTGTGGCTCTTGGGCAAAAAGAAGCGAAAAAGGCAAAATCAGCAAGAATAAGATGAGATTTTTCATAGTTTTGAAGCTACTATTTTTGTAAAGTCTGCCTCATTATGAAATTTCCCGAAAGATACACACTTTCGGGAAATTTTGCAATAGCCATACAGCCTTAATATACGTGCTGACCGCCATTGATAGAGTAATTTGCCCCTGTAATAAAGCTGGCTTTTTCGGAAGCAAGGAAAGAAACCAAATAAGCGATTTCCTCTGTACCACCAAGCCTACCCACAGGTATTTGAGCAATAATTTGATTACGTACATCTTCACGTACAGCCATTACCATATCGGTTGCAATATAGCCGGGCGAAATGGTATTGACGGTAATGCCTTTGGAAGCCACTTCCATTGCAAGGGTTTTGGTAAATCCGTGCATACCTGCTTTGGCGGCAGAATAATTAGCCTGCCCGAATTGCCCTCTTTGTCCATTTACAGAAGAAATATTGATAATTCTACCATAAGCACGCTCTCTCATACCCTCAATTACGTGGCGAGTGCAATTGAAAACGCTGTACAGATTAGTTTTTAGCACCGCGTCCCAATCTTCGTAGGTCATCTTATGGAAAGGTTTATCGCGTGTAATACCCGCATTATTCACCAAAACATCAATGGGACCCACTTCTGCTTCAATTTTTTTGACCATTTCGCCACAAGAGTTAAAATCGCTTACATCAGCATAGAAGCAGTCAAACTCGAAGCCCTCGGCTTTCATTTTTTCTTGCCATTCTTTGAGCTTATCGGGATTGCGGTAATGAGCACAAACACGATAGCCATCTTTCTGCAATTGTTGGCACATAGCCGTACCTAAGCCACCTGTGGCTCCAGTAACAAGAGCTACACGTTTTCCATTCTTATCCATAATAGTAAAAGTTTAGGGTTTGCGTTTTGTTACAAAACTAATCATCTGTACTAATTTTTCAAGATTTTTTTGCATTTTTTTTAGCGAAAAAAGTTTTTCTACTTTTTTTGCAAAATATTCTATCTTTTTTGTTATTTTGCTTTGTTAAACCCTAAACAATTATGCAAGCACAAGAAATTCTTTACGATGCCGTTCCTTCTTTGGATTTAGCCGATTTCACATCAGGAGACCCTGTACGAAAAAAGCAATTTGTAGAAAAATTGGGCGAAGCCTACAACAACATTGGTTTTGTAGCTATCAAAAATCACGGATTGAGTGATGAACTCGTAGAAAACCTTTACAAAGCGGTAAAAGCCTTTTTTGCACTTCCTGAAGAAGTGAAGAAAAAGTATGAAATTGAGGGACTTGCAGGGCAAAGAGGCTATACAGGTAAAAACAAAGAACACGCCAAAGGACGCAACGTGGGCGATTTGAAAGAGTTTTATCACGTGGGGCAAGAAATTAGCGATATTCCCGATACCGACCCTGTAAAAAAGGAATACCCTGCCAATATCTTTCCCGAAGAGATACCCGATTTCAAGACTTACACGCTACAAGCCTACAAAACTTTGGAAAATACAGGCAAAATTATGCTTCAAGCCATTGCTTTGTATTTGGGGTTAGATGAGCATTACTTTGATGATAAAGTTGCCTATGGCAATAGTATTTTAAGAGCCTTGCACTACTACCCTATCGAAGACCCCGATTCCGTGCCTGCTGATGCGGTTCGTGCCGCCGCTCACGGCGATATAAACCTCATTACACTGCTAATGGGAGCAAGTGCCGAAGGTCTGGAAGTGCTACGCCGCGATGGCAAATGGATTCCTATTACTGCTTTGCCCGAGCAAATTGTGGTGAATGTCGGTGATATGCTGGATAGACTGACAAACAACAAGCTCAAATCTACTATTCACCGCGTTGTCAATCCGCCTCGCGAAAAAATGAATACCTCTCGTTATTCTATTCCATTTTTTATGCACCCACGCTCCGAAATGGATTTAACTTGCCTGCCTTCCTGTATAGATGAAGACCACCCCAAACTATATTCCGATATGACCGCAGGCGAGTTTCTTAATGAGCGTCTGTACGAGCTGGGTTTGAAAAAATAAATCATAAAAAAGCAAGCGGCAACCTATGAATTCAGGTTGTCGCTTGTGTGAAAAACAGCAATAACTATGATTAAAGCAAAACCCTTCGTAAAATGGGTAGGCGGTAAAAACCAACTTTTAGAACAATTTGAGGAATATTACCCCAATGAACTCCGAAAAGGAAAAATTAGAAACTACATTGAGCCTTTTTTAGGAGGAGGTGCTTTATTCTTTGCAATATCTCAACGTTATAAAATAGAAAAGGCTTATTTATCCGACCTCAACAAAGACCTGATTTTAACTTATCAAGTTATCCAACAAAATCCCTACGATTTGCTAGAATTTTTGGAGCAATACCAAAAAGAATACGACAATACCCCGCAAGAAAAAAGATTGGATTTGTTTTTAGAAATTCGCCAACATTTCAACCGACAGCGTTTTGAAATCAACTATAAAAAAATTGCCGATAATTGGATTCCAAGAGCCGCTCAATTTATATTTTTGAATAAAACTTGCTTCAATGGTCTTTTTCGCCTCAACTCAAAAGGTGAGTTTAATGTGCCTTTTGGAAAATATAAAACCGCTACTATTTTTGATAAAAACAATATTTTAGCCGCTTCCAAGGCTCTGCAAAGTGCCGAAATAGTACAAGCTAATTATGCAAGTTGCTTTGATAAAGTTGATGAAAGTTCTTTCGTTTATCTTGACCCCCCTTACAGACCTATCAGTCCTACTGCCGGTTTTACGACTTACACAGGTACAGAGTTTTCAGATAAAAACCAACAAGAATTGGCTCATTTTTTCCACAAATTGGATACTGAAAAAGGTGCAAAGTTAATGCTTTCTAATTCAGACCCAAAAAATGAAAATCCTAATGACGACTTTTTTGAAAAAGCATACGCCGGGTACAATATTTTTAGAGTTTCTGCCAAAAGAGTTGTAAATTGCAATGGTGAAAAGCGAGGAAAAATAAATGAACTTTTAATTACAAACTACCCCTATGAACCACAAACCTTGGCTATCCATTTTTGAAGCCTATCAAATTCACAAACACGATTTTTCTAAAAAACCTTTCATACTAACCGCTGAGCAAATCAAAAAAGCTACTTCGCATTTTACAAATACCACCGAAAGAGAAGTTCGTGTTTTATGCAAACAAGATACCCGAGAAAGCAGACCGCAAGTCTTTATAGAAAACAACTTGTTCATTTTACCTATCAAAAACGGTACTTATGCTATTTTGCAAGGAGAAGGTTATACAGATATACCTCAAATTACTGCCCCCACAAAAATTTATAAATCCAAACTTGATTTTGAATTAGAAACTTCCCAGGTGGGCAACTCCGAGATGCAACATTTAGACTTTGCTTATGCTTCAAGCCTTATTCGTAGTTTTTTGGAAGATGAAAGTCTGGTTCTGACCATTAGGGGTAGAAAATATACTCCTAAATTTGATTTTTACGCAGGAAAACACCAACAACTTATTACTGCCCAAAGCGTTCAAACAGAAGTAGATGCGGGTTATGAAGGCAAAAATCAGGTTGTTTTGATAGAAGCTAAAAATGCTTCCACGCAAAACGTCATTATCAGACAATTGTACTATCCCTTTCGCCAATGGCAACATTATACCCAAAAAAGAATTAGCATGCTTTTCTTTGAAAAAAGAGGAAAAGAGTATTCCCTTTGGGAATTCGGCTTTGCAGATACCCAAAACTACAATAGCATAAAGCTACTAAAAAGTGCAAAATTTGAAGTAAAATAAAGCTATTTCAACTCACTTTCGCCCCGTTCCACACTTTTGCCGAAGGCTCAATAAATTTCAAAGAACCATCAGCATCTTCTGCCATTAAAATCATTCCATTGGAAACCTCGCCCATCATTTTGCGGGGGGCTAAATTACACAATACACACACTTGCCTGCCTATAATCTCTTCGGGGCTGTAATATTTGGCTATGCCGCTTAGCACCACCCTTTGGTCTATGCCTGTATCCAGAAGTAATTTGAGCAATTTTTCAGATTTAGGCATTTTTTCTGCTTTCAAAATGGTAGCAATGCGAATATCTAACTTACTAAAATCGTCATAGCTAATTTCAGAGGCGAGCGGCTGAGGCTTTTTATTTTGCAGTTCATTTGCCTTTTTGCTTTCGGCAAGTTTTTGCAGTTGCTTTTGAATAGCCTCATCTTCAATTTTTTCAAAAAGTAAGCCCAAATTTTCTATGGTTTGCCCTGCTACAAGCAAATCTTGCGAGCCAAGTTCTTTCCAATAAAACCGCCCCAATTGCAAAGCCTTTTGCAATTTTTGGGCTGTAAAAGGTAAAAAAGGCTCTGCCAAAAAAGCTAAATTCCCTACAATTTGCAAAGCCAAATGCAAAACATTACCAATTCTTTCCCGATTGCTCTCAAAATCTTTGGCAAGTTTCCAAGGTTCATTTTCTTGCAAATATCTATTGCCCAATGTAGAAAGTTCCATTACATAGCCCAAAGCCTCACGGAAACGATAGTTTTCAATGCTATCGGCGATTTTGGCAGGAAAAGTTTTGAGGTTTTCCAGCAAATCAATATCCGATTTTTGGATAAAATTTTCGTTCAGAGCAGGTACAATGCCCTGAAAATACTTGTGCGTAAGCGTAATAACACGATTGACAAAATTGCCCAAATTCGCTACCAGTTCGTTATTGTTGCGTTCCTGAAAATCTTTCCAAGTAAAATTGTTGTCTTTGGTCTCGGGGGCATTGGCAGTGAGAACATACCGCAAAATATCTTGCTTTTGAGGGAAACCTTGCAGGTATTCATCAAGCCATACTGCCCAATTCCGAGAGGTAGAAATTTTTTCGTCCTCCAAATTCAAAAATTCGTTGGCAGGGACGTTATCAGGCAGAATATACGAGCCTTCAGCTTTCAGAATAGCAGGGAAAATAATGCAGTGAAAAACAATGTTATCTTTCCCGATAAAATGCACCAACTTGGTAGAAGGATTTTTCCAATACAATTTCCAGTCTTCGGCATTGCCGTTTTTCCCTTCCCCGAAGGGATATTTTTGCTCAAAATAATCTTTGGTAGCCGAAATATAGCCTATGGGGGCATCAAACCACACATACATTACTTTGCCTTCGGTATTGGGAATGGGCAAAGGCACACCCCAATCCAAATCTCTTGTCATCGGACGCGGTTGCAGACCTGCATCTAACCAAGATTTACATTGCCCATAAACATTCGTTTTCCACTCTTTATGCTCTTCTAAAATCCACTGCTTGAGCCAACTTTCAAACTCATTGAGCGGAAAAAACCAATGTTTGGTAGGTTTTTTGATAGGGGTAGCGTCAGAGAGTTTGGAGCGAGGATTGATGAGTTTATCAGGAGTGAGCGAGGAGCCACATTTTTCGCACTGGTCGCCATAGGCATCGGCATAGCCACAGACAGGGCAAGTGCCTACAATGTATCTATCTGCTAAAAATTTATTTGCTACGGGGTCAAAATATTGTTCGGTAGTTTCTTCAAGAAAAACACCTTTATCGTACAAGGTCTTGAAAATTTCTTGGGCAGTTTGGTAATGAATAGCTTTGGAGGTACGCGAGTAAATATCAAAACTAATGCCGAATTGCTCAAAAGATTCGCGTATGAGCTTATCGTATTTATCTACTACTTCTTGCACCGATACGCCCTCTTTGGCGGCACGAATAGTAACAGGAACGCCATGTTCGTCGGAGCCGCAAATAAATAATACATCTTGCTGATTGAGCCTTAAATATCTACAATAAATATCTGCGGGGATATACACTCCTGCCAAATGTCCAATATGAATCCCTCCATTGGCATAGGGTAAAGCCGCCGTAACCAAGTAACGCTGAAATTTCTTAGCCATTGCTATTTTTCTTTTTTTAGCCTGCAAGTTAGAATTTTTCTGCATTACGGAAAAAGGTCTTGACTGATAAAAATCCAATTTTACCCAAAAATCCCCCAAAAAGGGGGTTGTTTTTTTGCCTCGTTTTTCATATTTTGCTTTCAAATTTGTATTGGCATGAAAAAATTTATCTTTTTTCTCGTTTTATGCTTTGGATTGGGGCTGTATGGCTTTGCCCAAAGTTGGGAAAAACTTGACACAATAGCTTCCAACTTTCTTAAAATAGGGAACTACAATGACGCTGTTAAAAACTTTTGTCTCGCCTACGAAAAAATACAAAAAGAATTGGGAGAAGAAAATGACAAAGGCAGTTATGTTCTGAAAAAATTAGCTTATGCCTTACTAAAAAATGGCAATTATGAAGAAGCTAAAAGTGAATGTAAAAAGTTATTAGAAATCTTTAATAAATCAAAAAATCAAAATAGTGATTATGCCTATGTTACTTATATTTTAGCAGAGAAGTTGTTTAGGATTGAAAAAGATT
>NZ_JBRCWE010000005.1:0-38217 GCF_053497555.1 Raineya sp.
ACTATTAGATACTTTTTAAGGGACGACTAGGTAGCCGTAAAGGTAATAAGAAAATAGATGTCAGAAATTTGATTTCAAAAAAGAGGCAAAATTGCTTATAGCAATCTTGCCTCTTTCTGATTAGCCAAAAATAGAATTTTATTTGACTTCCGACTGATAATCCCAAGAGTGATAAGTACTATTTTTAACTTTGGGGCTTGGACAACGGCTTTTGTTGGCTTGAGGACGGCTATTTCCTTCCATAATCACTATCTCTCCACAGCCATCACATTTCCATTTATGCCTTTTCTTTTCTTTGGTGGAGGCAGAAGAAGAGGAAGTATTTTTTTCCTGACTACTATTTGTTTTTGATGAACCATAAGTAGGTGCTTCTCCGCTATACCTTTTACTACGCACATCGTCTAAATATTTCCGATATCTTACAGCAAATTCATCAGGACCTACTACATTCCCGCTTTTATCTATACGTACATATTCGTTATTTACCATTACTCCTGCTGTGTTGTCATCAAATTTGGGAGGGCGTTGGAAGTCGCTATCTACCCAGAATTTCATAGGGATTACTAATTTGCCACTTCTATCTACAAAGCCCCATTTAATATTGTCATTGCTGACTGCAATCATTCCTTCCTGAAACTCTGGAGCAATATAATTGTACTCAAAAGGAACTATTACATTGTTTTGTCTATCAATGACACCATATTTACCATTCTTTTTGGCTGCTGCATTATCAGCTATAACTCCATCCACTTCGTTAAATGAAACAGCCTCATCATACATCAAAGGTATTACCTCTTTTCCAGTTCTATCTACTACACCCCATTTACCTCCTTGTACTCTCATTTTGAAGGCATTGAATTCTGCTCCTATATTTGCACTTGTTAACTGCTTATCATAAAAGTCAGATAGGTAGTCATATTTGCAAGGTATAATTTCTCTGCCATCTTTATCAATCATTCCATATTTGCCATCAACAATAGATCTTTTATCAACAGCTTTATCTTTATTCAATTTCCCGCCAATATTTGTAATAGTAAACCCACTTTTTTCATTATAACTATCAATAAAATCATACTTAGGAGTAACCATTACTTTGCCTGTTTTATGAACCGTGCCATATTTGCCATTCAACAACACAATAAAAAAGTTCTTTTTAATTTTACCATTGTTGGTATTATTTTCTTCTTCATCTTTTTCATATAATTTATCCCAGCCTTTATCATCGTCCATATCCCAAGATGCCCATTTTCTATTGTCAGATATATCTTCTATAAATATGTCGTCATATTCACAAGGAACAATCTCTTTCCCTTGTGCATTGATAATGCCATATTTCCCATTCAGACTAACAATTGCTATATTTCGGATAACTTTTCTTTCTGCTCTTTTGATGGTAGAGTAAGTAGGTTTTAGAATAACTTTTCCATCTTTATCTTGAAGCCCAACAAGACCATTTCCTCCTTTGGTAAGCAAAAAAGCATTTTTAGCTACTTCTACTTGTATCGGTTTCCCTTTTCCATTAGTTCTATTTCCCTCTCTATCAAAATAAACCATTTCGTAGGTTTGTGGGTCTTTCAGTGCGAGAACAGATGGGGCTGGGGTATATCTACCTTCACCGCGTAGATAAGCAATTGGTACTATCACTTTACCACTCGGGAACTCTATGTAGCCCCAAAAATTGTTCTTCTTTACTGCTATGAGGGTTCTTGAGTCCAAAATAGACATAAATTCGTAGATAAAAGGAATTATTTCCTTTTTACTTTCATCTAAAACTGCTTCTTTTCCATTTAGATTTACAATAAAATAGTTCTGCTTATTATATTGAAAAGGTGTAATATTCTTATATTGCAGTGGGAATATTTCTTTTCCGTTTTTATCGTATATTCCTTTTTGATCATTAGATTCTACAATATACAGGTTTGTTTCTTTGTCGTAAGAAATTTTATCATACTTGGTTGGAACTATCTCTTTACCCATATTTATATCAAAAACTCCACTTTTTTTATCAAAGGATACTACTTCATAGACATTCTTATCAGCATACATAATATAGCGGATTGCTGAGTATTCTACTGGTATTACCTCCTTGTTGTTGATATCTAAAATGCCATACTTTTTTTCAATTTCTACAATAAAATAGGGTTTTTCGTTTTCAGAAAAATTAACAGAAATATTATTGTATGTTACAGGTATTATCTCTTTTCCATTTTGGTCAATAATTCCAAACTTTTTATCTATTTCAACTTTGCAATAAGGAGATATTATCTTCTTAATATAGTCAGGTGCTTTGAAATAAGTAATGGATTCTATCTCATCATATTTAAAGGGAGTAATTTCTTTTCCTGATATTTTGTCTAGTATGCCCCATTTTTTTTTTCCTTTCTTAGCAGTTCCTATAAATACAAGATTGGATTTTTGGTCAAAATTCATATAATCATACTTTGCCTTTACGTGTTTTTTGCCGTTCTTCTTGATACCATATCCACCTTTGTCGGAAAATTGTTCATATACGTCTTGAGCTTTTGCCCAATGAGAGAGTAATATCAAGAAAGATATTCCCCAAACAAAAGATTTCCAAGTGCCTTGCATAGGGCATTGGAGGGCTTTTTGGAATAAATGTAGTGCTTGCATAAACTTCAAATTTTAGTTTATGCAAAATAAAATAATTTGTAAGCTATTTTGAGGGCTTATTTTGTGAAAAGCACTTTTGGTTTTGCCAATTATGCTTACAACTTGATGAAGTTTTTTGTAAAAGAAAGCATTTTAGGTATTTTTCTTTTCCAACTTTCTTCTGATGATTTTTTCTAATTCAATTACGTGGAAAACAACCACTGCCACCGCCATACACCAAAGTAACTCACTGAAAGTAAGTGGCTGGGTTACAAAAATTTTTTGGAAAAAAGGATGGTAAATCAGAAGCATTTGCAAAGCAAAGTTCAGAAACGCTGTACCAAGTAAAGGCAAATTGGTAAAAAATCCTAAACTAAATAGCAAATGTCTTTCGCTACGTACTGCTAAAATTTGCCCAATCTGAGCAAAACAAAGACTTGTAAAAACGATTGTCTGCCAATGCGAGCTACCACTGGCGTAGCTCCAAGCCTGCAAGCCAAGCACCAAAGCACCAATCATCAGACCAGCCCAAAGAATATGCCAACCCAATCCGTGAGCAAAGATGCTTTCTTGTGGGTGGCGAGGTGGGCGTTGCATTACACTTTTTTCGGCGGGTTCGCCTGCAAGGGCGAGTCCGGGTAAGCCATCGGTTACCAAATTGAGCCACAAAATTTGAGCAGGCAGTAAGGGTACAGGCAAACCAATAATAGGAGCCAGGAAAATTACCCAAATTTTACCAGCATTGCCTGTCATTGTGTATTTGATAAACTTGCGAATGTTGTCAAAAATTCTTCTGCCCTCGCGTACAGCCTTTACAATGGTGGCAAAATTATCATCAAGCAATATCATATCGGCGGCTTCTTTGGAAACATCTGTTCCCGAAATACCCATAGCTACTCCTATATCGGCTCTTTTGAGGGCTGGGGCGTCATTTACGCCGTCGCCTGTCATTGCTACAAAATGCCCTTTACGCTGTAAAATCTTGACAATTTGTAATTTTTGTTCAGGTGAAACCCTTGCAAAAACTCGGATTTTATCTATACGAAACTCCAATTCCTCCGGCGAAAGAGAAGCCATTTCTTTGCCTGTGATAACGCCGTGCTTTTCGCTTTGCAAAATTCCTAAATCTTTGGCAATGGCTTCGGCGGTAAGTGGGTGGTCGCCTGTAATCATTACAGGAATGATGCCTGCGGTAATACATTCGGCTACGGCTTGTCGTACTTCGGGGCGAGGGGGATCTATCATTGCGATAAGTCCCAAAAATTCTAAATTTTGTTCTATGGCTGTTTTTTCAGTATGGGTATTTTTCTCCAAAACTTTGTAGGCATAAGCCAGTACACGTTGCCCTTTTTTGGTCATAGCTTCTGCAACTTCCCACACCTTTTGGGGCAAGTTGGTACATTTTTCTGCTATGGCTTCTAACGCACCTTTGCTAAAAACAAAAATTTTATCATCTTTTTCGTGCAGGGTACTCATCATTTTCCTTTCCGAACTGAAAGGGATTTCATCGGTACGAGAGAGAATTTGGCACTGTGGGGATTGCTTTTGGGCATATAAAACAGCCGCAATTTCAGTGGCATCACCTTTTATTTCTCCATTTTCTTGCTTTTGTGTGTCCTGATTGCAAAGCATTGCTTGCCAAAACAGATTTTCGGCACTTTGAGGGAGTTGCGGGTTGAGCCAATGTTCTTGGACGGTCATTTTGTTTTGTGTAAGCGTACCCGTTTTGTCGCTTCCGATATAGGTAACCGAGCCAAGTGTTTCAATAGCGGGCAATTTGCGAATAAGAGCATTTTGCTTTACGAGTTTGCTTGCACCCAAAGCAAGCGAAACCGTAATTACAGCGGGCAAAGTTTCGGGAATAGCGGCAACAGCTACCGAAATAGCGGTAAGCAAAAGTTGTGTTGGCTCTTCGCCCCGAATAAAGCCTGCAACATAAATAATGGCACAAATAGCAAAAATTACAAAGGAAAGCCTTTTGCCAAATTCTGCCAAGCGTTTTTGCAGAGGGGTTTGCGTTTCGCTTTCTTGGAGCATTTGGGCGATATTGCCAATTTCGGTTTTCATACCCGTAGCAACTACTACGCCCATGCCTCTACCATAAGTAACCAGCGTACTTTTGTAAGCCATATTGAGCCTGTCGCCGAGAGGAATATTTTGCTCTGCTAAAACCTGATGATGTTTTTCAACGGCTTCCGATTCGCCTGTGAGAGAGGCTTCTTCTATTCGTAAATTATGTGTTTCTATCAAACGCAAGTCGGCAGGAACCATATCACCTGCTTCCAGATGAACAATATCGCCTTGCACGATTTCAGCAGAGTTGAGATGCTCTATTTTTTCATTGCGAAGCACTTTGGCGGTGGTAGTAGCCATTTTTTTGAGGGCTTCCATAGCTTTTTCGGCTCGGTACTCTTGGAAAAAGCCAATCACGGCATTCAGAAATACAATCAGGGCAATCAGTAGGGTATCTTTCAGGTCGCCAATTAAGCCTGAAATCACTGCCGCAAGCAGTAAAATAATAATCATTACATCTTTGAATTGCCCTAAAAACATTAGCCAGATAGGACGCGGCGGCTTGCTGATAAGCTCGTTTCTGCCGTGTTGAGCGAGTTTTTCTTGTGCTTCTTCGTGTTTTAAGCCCTCTTTGCGGCTTTGGGTTTGGGTAAAAACCTCTTCCAAAGGCTGAATGTGCCACTGCATATATCAAATAATTTTTTGGTGAAAGTAGGAAAAGTAAGATAGAAAAGCAACATTACAGAATGACAAATGCAGATTTTCTCAATGATTTTTCTCAATCTGCATACCTTCTGTAAAACATCTCCTACATCTTGCCTCATACACATCTTTTTCACCTAAAAGCACTTTTTCTGCCGATTGAGCAAGACGATAAGAATAATGAGCTACTGCTCCACATTTTACGCATATTGCGTGAACTTTTGTAACAAACTCTGCAATAGCCATTAGGGTGGGCATAGCCCCAAAAGGTCTGCCCAAGTAGTCCATATCTAGCCCTGCTACAATTACTCTCTTGCCTGCATTTGCTAAGCGATTACACACTTCTACAATTTGGGCATCAAAAAACTGCACCTCATCTATACCAATAACATCACATTCGCCTACGTACAAAAAAATCTCTTCGGCAGTATGCACAGGTGTAGAGCGAATAGCGGTTGCATTGTGCGAAACTACTTGACTTTCGTGATAGCGTACATCAAGGGCAGGCTTGAAAATTTCTACTTTCTGCTTGGCAATAATGGCTCGGTTTAGGCGGCGAATTAGCTCCTCCGTTTTTCCTGAAAACATTGAACCACAAATAACTTCTATCCAGCCTGTGGCTTTGTGATGAGGTTCTACAAACAAGTTCGTATCGTTTTAAGAGAACGCAAACCTACAAAAGAGAGCTAAAAAATGCAAGATTTACTAACTTGCTTTTTGTTTTTTGAATGTAGCCGAAAAGCTATCTTATCCCACGCCAAAAAACACCAAGAGGCAATTTTTTTTCGTGTAAATCTTGCAAATACAATTCGCCAATTTCGTAAGAAAGAAACGTATGCTGAAAAATGCTTTGCATCAGTGTTTCGGCAATGAGAGCTGAAAAACCCATTGAGTAAAGGTTCAGGATAAGAAAACTATCTTTTTCTGCCAGTAGCTCACGGCAGAGTTTGAGCATTTCGTTGATGTTATCTTCTAAAACCCATTTTTCACCTTCCGCACCTCTCCCATAAGCAGGGGGGTCTAAAATAATGCCGTTGTATTTTTTGCCACGCTTCACTTCTCGACGAACAAAACGAAGAGCATCTTCACAAATCCAACGAATATTGTTCAAATTGCTTGCTTCCATATTTTCACGCGACCACGTAAGGACTTGTTTCACGGAATCTACGTGAGTTACCTCTGCTCCCATTGCTCTTGCGGCAAGTGATGCCCCACCTGTATAGGCAAAAAGATTCAAAACTTGTGGCTTGGGCAAAGATTTTTTTTCAAAAAAATCAATGATAAAATTCCAGTTTTCGGCTTGCTCGGGAAAAATGCCTACGTGCTTGAAAGAAGTAAAACCCAATTTCATTTTGAGCTTTACATTTTTGTAGGTATATGCTATCCACCAAGGCTCTTTCACACCATTTTTGAGTTTCCATTCGCCTTTTTCGCTATTTTTTTCAGTATTTTTAGCTCTTGTGAAAGTTGCGTGAGCCATTTTTTGCCATTCTGTTTCCGAGAGGCTTTTGTCCCAAACAGCTTGCGGCTCGGGGCGAGCTACCACGTATTTGCCGAAGCGTTCTAACTTTTCAAAATTACCTGTATCAATCAGTTCGTATTCTTTCCAATGGGTAGGGCTAAGTAATTGCATTTCAAAAATATTCAAAAATTGGTTAAAAGGCTTTTAAGCTAATGAGTTGCTTACGTGCATAGGCATTATTGGGGTTGAGTTGGTAAGCCCTTCTATAACAGCCGATAGCATTTTGGGTTTTTCCCAAACGCAAGAAAGCATCACCCATTACATTATGAGCGGCACTATTTTCAGGAAATTCTAAAACATTGATTTTGGCAATCGTGAGGGCTTCATTTACCCTACCCAAAGCGAGAAGTTTTTGAGAAACTGCTACGAGCAGGGCTTGATTTAGTTTGTATTTCTGATGAACTTTGAAGTAGTTGTAGCTGGCAAGCATTCCGTCCAAGCCGTTTTTAGAAAATTGTTGCATCAGAATATTGGTAGGGTCATCGTATTGAGGTACGTTGAGAACGTGAAAAAATTGATGCGTACCACCACCAATACACATATTGATAAGCGAATAAGCCATATTCAAACCATTGGCACTATTGGCAAAAAGCACTAAGCCGTCTTTTTCGCTGGGTATGCCTACTACATAAGCCTTTGAAGTTCCCAAATCGCCCCAATGCCAAAAAGCTCGCCCCAAATCGGTTTCGTAAAGTCCGAAGCCCAATCCCCAGCTCATAGAGGCAAGAAAATTTGTTTTGGCAGTGCTTTGTACTTTCCACATTTCCTGATAAGTTTCGGGCTTTAAGCCTTCCTGATTGAGCAGATGAGCCAGAAATTTGCTGTAATCTTCGGCATTGGTGAGCAAAGTATAAGATGCCGAAGGGCTAGCATACATTCCAAAACCTACCGCTTGCCCCAAACTGCCGTGTCCGTTGGCTACTCTATCGGCAAAGGAACTTTGCCACACATAACTGCTATTGTTCATTTCCAAAGGCTTGAAAACATATTCTTGGGCAAGCGTTTCTACATTTTTTCCTGTAATTTTTTCTACTACAAACTGCAAATACGAAATCCCTATGCCCGAATAGTGCATATCGGTAGTAGGCTCAAAAACAATAGGTACTACACCTGCACGCCCATTCGGGAAGCCCGCCGAATGAGAAAGGCACATACGAGCTGTAATTTTCATAAAACGCTTGTCCTGAACTTTATGCATCAAGAAAAAACGTTCTATGCTATCCAAAGAAACATATTCTACAAGAGGCTTATCTAAATCCAATTTCTTTTCATCTACCAAACGCAGACAAATGTAGCCAAAGAGTGGCTTGCTGAGCGAAGCGGCTTCAAAAATAGTTTTATCATTGACGGGCTTTTTGGTAGCGAGATTGGCTTTGCCAAAGTTTTTTGTCCAGACTACCTTTCCGTTTTTTACAACCCCCAAAGAAAGCCCGGGCACCCCTGCACTATCCATCATTTCGGGAATTCTTTTTTTGAGAAAATTTGTGTCCAACCTACGAGCCGAAACTTCACCCACCCACAAGAGCAAAAAATAAAACCATACATAACGCTTCATAGCTAAAAAATTTTGTGATGAAACTCCACACCTAATCAACCTGCTTTGCAGAATTCAAGCAATAATACAAAAAAAATTTTTACCCCAAAACACGTAAAATGCTCAAATAGTTTATTTTTGCTTTGTGAATATGCTTAAAATACTTGCTATGGCTATCTATTACGAAACTTTTGAGGCTCTTTTTGCCAAATACAGCATTACCGATTTTTTGCTTGTACAAAAGGCTTGGCAAGAGCCACATCGCTTTTATCACAACGAAGAGCATTTGGCTTTTCTTTTGGAACGCATACAAAAAAGCTCATTCAGCGAAGTGGAAAAAGAAATTTTATATCTGATAGCATTTTTTCACGATATTGTGTATCAGCCAATACGCAAGGATAATGAGCAAAAATCTGCCGAACTCTTTTGGCAACTTTGCAAGGCAGATGAAGCAATCAAAAATCTTGTTGCAAGAGCTATTTTAGATACACACACGCACACACCTTCGCATACGCTTTCAGCATTTTTTTGTGAGATAGATTTAGCTATTGTGAGCGAAAGTAGTTTTGTTCAGCTTTTGGAGTGGGAACAAAAAATTTTCAAAGAATACCAAGTTTTTGATTACAGCCTCTACAAGCCTGCTCGCATAAATGTTTTGGAAAATTTGAAAAAGAAAGTCCCCCAAAATGCTCAAAATTTGCAGTATTTGATAGAATACCTACAAACACACAAGCCGAAAATAGGGATATATCCGGGTTCTTTCAATCCTTTTCATAATGGGCATTACAATATTTTGCAGAAGGCTGAAAGGGTATTTGATAAAGTGATAGTAGCTCGTGGGGTAAATCCTGAAAAAAATGAATTTGCCCAAGATGATGAAATTAGCCCTGTTTTGTATTATCGGCAGAAGGAAAACTTTGTGGGTTTGCTTACCGATTATTTAAGTTCCAAAGAAAAAGAGGCAGAAGTTACACTTATCAGAGGCTTACGCAATGGTGATGACCTTGCCTACGAGATGAACCAAATTAGTTTTATGAAAGATATGAAGCCCGACCTAAAAGTAGTCTTTTTCCACTGCGACCGCGAGTTTGAACATATCAGTTCTTCTGCTATACGCAACTTGGAAAAAATTGGCAAAGGTTATGGCGAAAAGTATTTGCCAAGTTTAGGGTAAGTGCAGATTTTCCAAAGCCTTTTCTATAAATTTATCGTCAGCATTTAGCGTTTGGAAATAAGCTGTTTTTCCCCAAACAATTTTAGCTAAAAAGGCTTTCAACTCTTTTTTAATGAATTTTTTTTCAGTTTCATTGAAGTCTGAACCTGCAAGGGCTTTGTTAAGAACGACTTCGGGCAGTTGCCAGTGCGTTAGGAAATCCGAAAAGCCTTTTTCTTGTAAAATTTTACGATTTTGATGAGCGTACTTAGCTATCCAAGACTTCAGAGAGGTTTTTTGTAAAAAATCTTTGATTTTCTCTTCGTATTTGGTGCTATCCAGGGGCAAGGCTACATCAGGCACTATGCCGCCTCCGCCAAAAACTTTTTTGCCTTTGGGGGTAAAAAATGTTTCTTTTACTTCTGATAAGGTATCTTTAAGCAAAAAACCTGATTTGTAACGCTCTTCAAGGCTTTTGCTGTACTTTTTGCCTTTGTGGTAGGGGCGTTGTATGCATCTGCCCGTAGGGGTATAATACTTTGAAACCGTAAGCCGAAGCTCTGAGCCATCGGAAAGGGCAAAAGGCACTTGTACCAAGCCCTTTCCGTAGGATTTTCTGCCAATAATAGTGGCTTTGTCGTTATCTTGTAAAGCTCCTGCCAAAATTTCGGAAGCAGAAGCAGAACCTTCGTCCAACAAAACGACTACTTTGCCTTTTTCGTAAAGTCCGCCTGCGGTGGCTTTGTATTCTTGGTTATAGCGTTTTTGTTTGCCTTTGGTAGAAACAATCAGCAGACCTGCCTCCAAAAACTCATCTGCAATTCGGGTAGCTTTATCCATATATCCTCCTCCATTTTCACGTAAATCTACAATTACAGCTCGCAGAGTGTCTTTTTGGATAAATTCTTGCAAAATATCAGAAAATTCTTGGTCTGTTTTTTCGGCAAAGCGTAAAATGCGAATGTACGCAATATGTGGCTTTGCCCAATAGCCTTCCACCGATTTACTGACAATCTTATCTCTTTCTACAAGTATTTCTTTAATTTCCGAATCACGCAAAATTTTCAGTTTTACGCTGGTTCCTTTTTTTCCACGCAATTTTTGGAAAATGTCTGTAATACTTTCGCCGTTGTTGTAGGCGATGGCTTCATCATCAATGGCAAGGATTTTATCTCCCGAAAGAATACCCGCTTTTTCAGCAGGGCTTTGTGGCAAAGGATAATTCACAAAAAGTGTATCATTGAGCCATTCGTATTCAATGCCGATGCCTTCAAAGTCAGTTTCCAGTTGGCTTTGGGCGAGAGCAACCTCTTCGGCAGGAATAAAAGTGCTGTGTGGGTCCAGATTGGAAAGCAAACTCTGCAAGCCAAGCGTATGAAGCGAGTCTAAATTTACTTCTTCTACATAGTTTTCTTTGATAAGTTTAAGCACTTCGGCGGTTTGTTGGGCTTGCCTGCCCAGTCCTGCTTCGCGTACATACATAATGCTCACTCCCAAAGCAATGCCAATGCCCAATGCCAATCCGAAGAAAAAAGGCATCAGTAAGAAAATTTGCTCCGAAGTATTTTTCTGCTTGACTTCCATAGCCCTTTCTATGCTTGGACTTACTCAATTTCTTCTATGATTAGGTTATGGTTGGTGTAAATGCAAATATCTGCGGCAATATGCAGGGCTTCCTCAACCATTTGTTTGGCAGAAAGGTGAGAAGCGTGCTTTTTCAGAGCCAAAGCCGCCGCTTGGGCATACATTGCCCCTGAACCAATTGCCGCCACGTCATTGTCGGGCTTAATAACATCTCCGCTTCCTGAAATGATAAAAATTTCATTTTTAGCTACTACAATCATCATCGCTTCCAGACGGCGTAGAAAGCGGTCGGTACGCCATTCTTTGGCAAGCTCAATAGCGGCACGCTCTACGATGCCTCCATACGCCGAAAGTTTCTCCTCAAATTTATCCATTAGTGCAAAAGCATCGGCGGTAGAGCCTGCAAAACCTACAATCGCTTTGCCATCTTTCAATTTTCGGATTTTACGAACATTGCTTTTGGCAACGGTATTGCCAAGTGTAGCTTGTCCATCGGCACCAATGGCTACTTTTCCATTATGCAAAACGGCAATCACAGTGGTTGAGCGTATTTTGGGCATTTTCATAAGCTAACGATTTTTTTGTTTTTTTAACTTTGAATTTACAAAGGCTTCACGTAATTTTGCTTGCAAATTACGAAAAATACTTCTCTTTCCTGCAATGAAAACGCTTTATTTGCTTCGCCACGCCAAATCCAGTTGGAAAAATCCTGAACTTTTGGATTTTGAACGCCCCCTGAACCGCCGAGGCAAGAAAGATGCCCCTGCTATGGGTAAATTTCTCAAATCTCAAAAAATTGAGATTGAAATGCTCGTATGCAGTCCTGCAAAAAGAACCCGCAAAACTGCCAAAAAAGTTGCCAAAGAAATTGCTTATCCCAAGCAACAAATTTTGTACAAAAAAGAAATTTACGAAGCCAATGTTGCCGATTTGTTTGGGATAGTACAAGAAACCCCCAACGAAATCAGTTCTTTGATGCTTGTAGGGCATAATCCGAGCCTTAATGATTTTGCCAATTTGCTTCTATCCGAAAATCCTATTGAAAACATACCCACCGCAGGAATTGTTGCCATTTCTTTTGCTGTAAATTCTTGGCAAGAAATAGAAGAGAATACGGGCAAACTGCTATTTTTTGAATACCCCAAAAAATTATTTCCCAGTACCGAACAAAATCAGGCTTTAAGTTCAGAAAATTATTTGTAGCTTTGCATAGTAGCCCTCAAAATGTAGCACTATGCAAGTCAAGTATAAAGAAGAATTACAAGACGCACTGCGTCTGTTTCGGAGCCATTCCTTTGTAGTGATTGGCGGTATAGTGCTGTTTGTAATTATTCTTACTTTTACGACCAAATCTAATTTTCTTATCAAGACCGATAAGGCAGGCTACATTGACGCTATCAATTTGCTTTCCAGTTTGCTTGCTAGCATTGTGGCTACGGTATATTCTATCACGATTGTAGCTTTGCAATTAGCTTCTACGCAATTTTCGCCGCGTATTTTACGCTATTTCCTTTCACACAATCTGTACAATCAGATAACGTTGGGTGTATTTTTGGGTTGGGTAGTTTTTTGCTTATTGCTAAAATTTTGGCTCATTGATGCCATTCCTGCCGAGCAAAACGAAGTTCCTCGCTCAATGAAACCTATTCTGAATTTAGCGATTTATGGTTGTATTTTTTTGATAGGAGGTTTGCTTCCCCATTTTATCATAACGATTGCCGAAAGCATCAATGCCGCTTCTATTACCCGAAAAATCGCTTTACACACCATTTCGGAAGTATATAATGCCAAAAAACATTGGGTTTTTCAAGAAGAAATTACCGAAAGACCACAGCACCCCCAAAAAATACCTGTTTTAAGTCAGAATTTTGGCTATTTACGCTCTGTAAATATTGAAAAGCTCATCAAAATTGCAAACACTCACTCAGAAATTGATTTTATTGAGCAAGTAAATGATGTAGGCAGTTATATTTCCAAAAATACGCCTTTGGCTTATGTTGCTCTGAATGAAAAAGCTACTCATCAAGCCCGTATTCTTAAAAAAGTTGGAAAGCAGTTTGAAATCGGCAAATTCCGAAGTTATCATCAAGATATTCATTTTGGCGTAAGGCAAATGGTAGATATTGCATTGAAAGCCATTTCTCCTGCCGTCAATGACCCCACTACGGCTATCAACTGCATAGATTATCTTGGCGAAATTGTCAGAGAGATTTTACAAGCGGGTATGCCTTCCATAGGATTTACCAAATGGAAAACTGCCAATGTATATCTCAACGAAGCCAGTTTTGACCGCATCATCAATCAAGCCTTTGACCAAATCTATCATTACGGCAGAAATGATTTTGCCGTTACGGCTCGGCTTATCAATACTATTTCGCAGGTAATTAGTTTTGCCCTCAAAAAAGAACATTTGGACGTTATCACAGAAGAAATTTTAGAAATAGGTACGGATTTTCATCACCAATATCGCAACGAAAGCATTTCCCGCATCTATACCCAAGAGCAACTTATTCGTGTTTTTAAGATTTTACAACGTAGTATTCGCACTCTGCAAAAACAATACGAGCAAGTTCTTTTGCAAAAGCACCACCCTTACATTCAGGATTTGCAAGATTTGTACGCCCAATGCGAAAATGCCATTAGCGATATTCAAAACAAGTAAGCATAGGCAAATTTTGAAAATTTTGTTTTTCTTTATAGATTTGCCTAAATTCTTTTCAACGCAAATTTTTTTGTTATGCAATATTACAATTCCATTGTAGAAGCTATTGGCAATACGCCTCTTGTGAAACTCAATAAAGTTACCAAAGGCATCAAAGGTACAATTTTGGTAAAAGTAGAATACTTCAATCCGGGCAATTCGGTAAAAGACCGCATAGGTATAAAAATGATTGAAGATGCCGAAAAAGCAGGCATTTTGAAGCCCGGAGGTACTATTATTGAGGGTACTTCGGGAAATACGGGTATGGGGCTGGCTCTTACGGCTATTGCCAAAGGTTACAAGTGTATTTTTACAATGTCGGATAAGCAGTCGCAAGAGAAAATCAATATCTTGAAGGCTTTGGGAGCAGAAGTAGTGGTTTGTCCTACGAATGTAGAACCCGATGACCCTCGTTCTTATTATTCAGTAGCCAAAAGGTTAAACAAAGAAATTCCGAACTCTTTTTATCCCAACCAATACGATAACCTTTCCAATACTGCCGCTCATTACGAAACCACAGGTCCCGAAATTTGGAAACAAACCGAAGGTAAAATTACACACTACGCCGCAGGGGTTGGCACAGGTGGAACTATCTGTGGGGTTTCCAAATATTTGAAAGAGCGAAAGCCCAATGTTTTTACTTTGGGCATTGATACGTATGGCTCGGTTTTCAAAAAATACAAGGAAACAGGTATTTTTGATGAAAATGAAATTTACCCTTATCTTACCGAAGGTATTGGGGAGGATATTTTACCCAAAAATGTTGATTTTGATTTGATAGACCTCTTTGTGAAGGTTACTGACAAAGATGCCGCCCTGATGACTCGCCGTCTGGCTCGTGAAGAGGGGCTTTTTGTGGGCTGGTCTTGTGGTGCGGCTGTATATGGAGCTTTGGAATATGCTCGCGAGCATCTGAAAGATGATGACGTAATGGTAATTATTTTACCCGACCACGGCACAAGATACCTCAATAAAATTTACAATGACGAATGGATGAAAAATCACGGCTTTTTGGAAGCTGAATTTGCCACAGCTCGCGATATTATCAAAAGCCGCAATGGTAAAGACAAACTGCTTACCATTGAAGCAAACCAAACCGTAGCCCAAGCCATTCGTATTCTTACCAAAGAAGGCATTTCGCAAGTACCTGTTACCGAAGGCGAACACATTGTAGGCAGTTTGGTTGATTCTAAAATTTTAGAGCAAATCATTGAAAAGCCCGAAATAAAAGACGCCCCTGTGAGAGATGTAATGAATCCACCCTTCAAATTTGTAGGTTTGGATAATTCGCTTGATGTACTTGCTTCGCTGATTGATAAAGAAAACAAGGCTCTTTTGGTACGCGATGAAGATAACAAAGTGCATATCATTACCCAAGCCGATTTGCTTGCGGCGATGACGACAGTATAAGAAAACACGAAAAATATTATTGCTTAGCCTAAACCTGCGATTAAGCAATCATTATAATCTTGCCATAAAATCTTGGAAGCCCTGAAATAGTATGTTTCCTGATGAGTACAAGTTATGGATTAACGAATTGAAGGCTAAAATTCGTTCTACCCAAATCAAAGCGGCTATTGCAGTAAATAGTGTTCTTATAGAATTTTATTGGGAAATTGGCAAGGCAATTAGTGAAAAAGAAAATGTTTGGGGAAGTAAATTGATAGAATCTGTTTCCAAAGACTTAAAAGCAGAGTTTCCGAATCTCAAAGGTTTTTCAAAGACAAATCTTAAATATTGTAAGCGTTTTTATGAATTTTACACTCAAGCATTCTCAAATGCAACAATAAGAGGAATTGGTCAACAAACTGTTGACCAATTTTTAACTTCTATAACAGCCCTAGATACCATACGAGAAGTTATCTTTCGCATACCTTGGGGGCATAATATTTTCATTTTTACACAGGTTTCGGAAGTGGAAGAGGCTCTTTTTTATGCTCAAAAGACTATTGAAAACAATTGGAGTAGAGAGGTGTTAGATTTGCAAATCAAATCAAAACTTTTTCAGAGGCAAGGGAAAGCCATTCACAATTTTCAAAGAACCTTGCCAGAGCCTATGTCCGATTTGGCACATCAGGCTATCAAAGACCCCTATGTCTTTGATTTTATTTCACTTACTGAAAAATATCAAGAAAAGGACATAGAAAGGCAACTTATTCAACACATCAGTAGATTTTTGTTGGAACTTGGTAAGGGCTTTGCTTTTGTCGGACAGCAATATCATTTCCAAATCGCAGATAACGATTACTACATTGATTTGCTTTTTTATCACATTAAGCTCAAATGTTATGTGGTTATTGAGCTAAAAAATACAAAATTTACACCCGAATTTGCGGGGAAGTTGAATTTTTATCTATCTGCAATAGATTCTATTCTCAAAGAAGAGAGCGATAATCCTACTATTGGCATTTTGCTATGCAAAAGTAAAAACAATATAGAAGTTGAATTTGCTTTAAGAGATATTCAGAAACCCATTGGAGTAAGCGAAATGAAATTGGTAGAGCATTTACCCGAAAATTTGAAAAGTAGCTTGCCAACCATTGAAGAATTTGAACAAGAACTGAAAAATATATGAAAAAAGTTTTGTTTTTTTGCTGTTTATGTTTAGCTTTCATAGCTTGCGAAAAAAAAGAAAAGCCCACAGAAACCAAAGAAGTATTTCAAGAAAAAAATATACCGCTGGATACTTTGGGCGAATGGGTAAAAATTGTAATGAACAAACAAAAAGATGGCATCTTGCGAGGTTTTGAACTCGGAACACCGCTGGATAGTATCAAGGCAAAAGAAAAAATCAAACTTTTAGAGGAAAATGCCTCTCAACGCTACATTACTTATAGCTTTGATATAGACGAGGATATGGTTGATGTTACCTATCGCTATGACGAAAATCGCAAAGTAAAAGCCTTTGAAGTGCTTGCTATTGTAAATGGGGTAGAAAGTTTCATTCAAGATTTTACAACTTACTACAATTTGCGTTATGGCAATGCTGAGCAAACTAACGACACAATGCAAGTTTGGCAATCACAGAAAGGCTACAAAATCAAACTTATCAAGAGTAATAAAACCTCGCAGGCTCGTATCTTGATAGAATAAAATGCTTATAGCTATCATTTTTGGATTGCTACTGGTGGCTGTATTTTTTTCGCAAAGCCTTTCAGAAAAAAAATCTACTGCTCCTTCCAGAAGCTATCCATTGGTCTATAAAGGTAATTTTGCGAACCCCCAATTGCCCGAAGAGGCGAAAAATGAAAATAAAGGCAAAAGTGAAGCCTATTTTCAAAAGTATTTGCAAAAATATTTCCCCAAGCAAATTTACACTGATGTAGCTTTGCGTATTGGGGAAAATTTTTATTTCCCCGATTTTGCCCTTATCAACCGAAAACATAATCTTTTTGTAGATATTGAAATTGATGAACCCTACGGCTTTCGTGGAAAGCCTATTCATACGATTGGCTCTGATGAACCCCGGAACGCTTTTTTTGTAGAAAAGGGCTGGATTGTAATTCGCTTTGCAGAAGAACAAGTTATCCGAGAGCCTTTGCAGTGTTGTGGATTTATTGCCCAAACACTTTCTCAACTTGTAAAAGATGAAAATTTGAGCCAAATTGCTAAAAATTTACCAAAGCTCACTTTGTTTCCCAAAGTATGGAACAGCCGAGAAGCTCAAAAAATGTTTGAAAACCGATACCGAGATACTTACCTAAACGAGCTAAACTGAAAAGATATGAAAATTCTTTCTGTGGAAATTTGCAATATTCAGTCTTTGCGAGGCAAGCATATCATTGATTTTACCCAAGAGCCGCTGAAAGATGCAGGGCTAATTTTGCTTACAGGCGATACAGGTGCAGGGAAAACCACAATTCTTGATGCCATTACCTTGGCATTATTTGAAAGAACCAACCGACACGGCAAAGAAAAAATCGCTGAAAAAGTTATTTCTACTGATGAAAAAGAGGCTTACGTTTCGGTGAAATTTGAAGTGAATGAGAAAATCTATACCGCAGAATGGAAAGCAAGAATTGATGAAGGTAAAAAGAAAAAGAAAAAACAAAAAGAGTACGTAACTGAAACTTGGTTCACTGACCATCAGGACGAATCTAAAAGTTTCAAGCAAAAAAATACAAAATCAAAAGCCCAAGAAGCAATCTTAAAAGTTTTGAAATTAGATTTTGAGCAATTTACTCGCTCTGTGATGCTTGCCCAAGGCGAATTTGCCAAATTTCTAAAATCTGCTTCCAAAGACAAAGCCGCTATTTTAGAAAAAATCACGAATACTCAAATTTATAGTCAAATTTCAATAGAAACCTTTGAGCGGCACAAAGCCGAAAAACAAAAATTAGAAAACTTACAAGCACAACTTCAACATATCAGTTTTTTGAGCGAAGAAGAAGTTCAAGAAAATAAAAATCAGCAAAAACAGCTTGAAGCCGAAAACAAAAATTTAGAAAAAGAAATCAACGAAATAAGCGAAAAAATTCAGCTTTTCAGGCAGTTGGAGCAAGTTTCTAATCAGATTTTGGAATGGCAACAGCAAGAAAAAGAGCTACTCACAAGGCAAGCCTCTATCCAAAAATTACAAGAGCTTTGCCACTGGCACGAAAAAACTTTGCCTCTGCACAATCAGTTTAGCCTACTGGAAAGCTATCAAACCGATTTTGAACGCAAAAATTCAGAAATTATTAGAATTGCGGAGCATATTCAAAAAGCACAAGAAAGTATAGCCCAAGAGCAAGCCAAACAAACACAAAAAGAAACCGAACTACAGAACTTTAAACCTCTGAAAGAAAAGGTTTCTCAAATTATCCAAGAAAAAATTATTCCCGCCCAAAATCAAATTCAGCATTTAAGCGAGGAGAAAAAGCGAGTGCAAGAGCATTTGCAAAGACTTGAACAAGACTTCAAAAAGAATATCCAGCAGGCTAAAATAAAGTGGCAAAAAAGTGAAACTATTAGCGAAAATCAAGAAAAAAATCAGATAGTAGAGCAAAAAATAGATGAATTGGGAAAACTTTTGGAAAGTTTTTCAGAAAACGAGTTAAATCAGAAAATTGAAAGAGAGCAAAACATAGCTATTGAACTGAGAAATCTCAGAAATCTACAAGAAAAAGAAAATTCGCATTTGCAAGAACTGCAAGAAAAGCAGAATGAACTTCAAAATGCTCAAAATGAGCTTGTAGAGTTACAAGCCCAAATTCAATTAGCAGAGGAGAAAAAAGCATTTTATCAGGAAAAAGTAAATTTTGAAAATCAAAAAAAGAATTTTTCGGAGCTACGAAAAGAACTCCAAGAAGGCAAAGAATGTCCTTTGTGTGGCTCTACCCATCACCCTTTTGCCCAAAATATATCTTTTGAGCTTTCAGAAGCTGAAAGCAAGTTGAAGGAAAGCGAGCAGTTGCTTAAAGAATTGCAAGAAAAAAGGGTTCAGAACCCATCTCAAACTTTAAGAACGCTTCTTGAGCGTTTGGAAAAAGAGCTAAAAAACCTTCAAACGGAAATTCAGCAGAAAAGCAAAAATTTGGAAAAAGAAAATATCCGTTTGCAAAATATTGAGGCACTTATTGTAGAAAAGGAAAACGAAGTTGAAAATCAGAAACAAGCCTTGCAGAAATTGCGAGAATGGCAAGCCGAACTCAATCGTCAGAAAACGGAGCAACACATTTTAAGAATAGAAAATCAGCTTTTGCAAGAAAACTTGAAGTATGAGAATTTGGATAAAAACCAGCGGGAAGTAGCACAAAAATACCAAAGTGCCAAAGATGAATGTAGGCAAATTGTGCCTGAAATTCAGTTTGAAAGCTATCAGGAACTTCAAGAAGGTCTTAAAAAACGCCAAGACGTTTTGGAGCAAACCTTAGGGAATATTCAAGAAATGCTTCAACAAAATCTGAACAAACTCACAGCCTTTGAGGCTCAAAAAAAGCAAATGGAAGTAGATTTGGCAAATTTGAGCGAAAAAATAAGCATTGAACGAAGTGCCTTAGAAATAGCTATCCGAGAAATAGGTTTGCAAAATCTAAACGAACTACAAAGCAGAATTTTGGACGAAAAAACTTTCAGAAAGTACAAAACCGAAGTAGAAGATTACGAGAAAAAATATACAAAAATTCAATCTTTGCTTGCCGAAAAAATTCAGGAGCAAAAAGATTTGCTTGCAAAAGTACCTGCTAACATAAATTTGCAAGATTTGGAAAATAAAAAGCGTGATTTTGACCACAAACGAAGCGAAAATCAGCAAAAGTTGGGTAGTATCAGCGAAAAATTGGCAAGTAATGAAAAGAACTATCAAAAGCATCAGGAACTAAAAAAAATTATTGAAAATCAGGAAATAGTTGTGGGTAAATGGGAAAAGCTATTGAAATTAATTGCCGACCCCAAAGATAAATTTGCCCGAGTTGCCCAAAATATTACTTTGGAGCAACTTATTCAAAGAGCCAACAGGCATTTGCAAAATCTTTCTGACCGCTATGAGCTTCAAAAATATGACAAAGAAGAAGAATTGAGTTTGTGTATCGTAGATAGGCTTCAGGCAGATACTATTCGTGAAGTGAGTACGCTTTCTGGGGGCGAAACATTTTTGGTGAGTTTAGCTCTTTCCTTGGGGCTTGCAGATATGGCAAGCCGAAACGTAGAAATCGGTATGCTTTTCATTGATGAAGGTTTCGGAACATTGGACGCCAATACCTTGGATACTGCTCTGAACGTCTTAGAAACTTTACAAAATTCGGGCAAAACGATTGTTCTTATTTCACATTTAGCAGAAATTAAAGAGCGAATTTTTACAAAAATCAGCGTAGAAAAAACAGGCAAAGGTTTCAGCAGGGTGGTTTTGCCTTCGGGAAGTTTTACCAAAAATGTACCTGAAAATTAAATTTTCATTAAAAATTCATTTATCTCATTTTTTGCCTCAAAAAAGCCAAAATCTTTTGTTAGTTTTGGGGCTGAATTCAAAATGCGAGCCTATGCTGGAAACCTTATCCACTTCTCTACTGGTGTTGCTGATAATTAGTGTGGTTTTAGTGCTTTTTTTTGAGTTTATCAATGGCTTTCACGATACTGCAAACGCCGTAGCTACGGTAATTTATACCAAAACTTTGCCACCTCGTACTGCAGTAGTGCTTTCAGGAGTTTTGAACTTTGCAGGGGTATTTTTTGGAGGGATTGGAGTAGCTATCGGAATTATCAATCTTTTGCCCACCGATGCTCTTTTGCAAGATGATGTATGGCTGGGTATGGCAATGGTGCTGGCTATGCTATGCTCTGCGATTGTTTGGAACTTTGGAACTTGGTATTTGGGTATCCCTTCATCAAGTTCGCATACGCTTATCGGAGCAATTTTAGGAGTGGGCATAGCTTATTCAGGTATTGGGGGAGTCAATTGGAGCAAAGCCTCTGAAGTAGGTCTTTCGCTACTGCTTTCACCGCTCATTGGTTTGAGTTTAGCGGCAATCCTGATGACCTTGCTTCGCAAAAGCGTGAAAAACAAAAAAATTTTTGAAGCTCCTGATGGCGATACGCCACCACCTGCTTGGATAAGAGCTATACTTATTCTTACCTGTTCGGGAGTAAGCTTTTCTCACGGCTCTAATGACGGACAAAAAGGCGTTGGCTTGCTAATGCTGGTGCTGATAGGTATTTTACCTGCTCATTATGCTCTCAATCCTGATGGCTCGGTGCAAGATTACCAAAAAGCCTTCGCTACTTTTGAGGAAAAAATAGAAATCATTGCTCGCGATTATCCCAAAGCTACTTTTGAACCTATTGCCGAGGAGCGAAAAAAGTTGAACACTTTGCTTACCAAAGAAAAACTAGAACTTGCCGAACGCAAAGAAATTCGTAAAAGTATCATCAAAATTGAAAAGAAACTGAAAGAGAGCTACAAAAAAGAACCTACTCTGGAAAAGAAAGTAAAGCCTGCTCTTGCCTCTTTTAAGAAAGAAACCACCGACTTTGCCCCTACTTGGGTGATTGTAGCCATTGCATTGAGTTTGGGCATTGGTACAATGGTTGGCTGGCGAAGAATTGTAGTTACTATTGGCGAAAAAATAGGAAAGCAACACCTTACGTATGCCCAAGGGGCTTCTGCCGAGCTAATTGCCACAATGACTATCGGTTTTTCTTCTTTCATTTATAGCTTACCTGTAAGCACCACGCATATTCTTTCATCGGGGGTGGCAGGCACAATGATAGCAACCAATGGTGTGAAAAACCTTCAACCTGCTACCGTGAGAAGCATCGCTTTGGCGTGGCTACTGACGCTTCCTGTTTCTATTGGGCTTTCTATGATATTTTTCAATATTTTCCGTTTTGTGCTAACCTAATTGCAAAACGTCTTTCATTG
Source organism: Raineya sp. (assembly GCF_053497555.1). Classification (NCBI taxonomy): domain Bacteria; kingdom Pseudomonadati; phylum Bacteroidota; class Cytophagia; order Cytophagales; family Raineyaceae; genus Raineya; species Raineya sp. The sequence goes on from NZ_JBRCWE010000005.1 coordinate 22,158, forward strand.
AAAAAATCCCTTTTTTGCCTGCAATAAATTCTGCCGCCAGCACAGCTCCCATCGCAAAGCCTTTACGCGAGTAGGCTTCGTGCCGAATTTCTATGCAGTCAATTTCATTTTGATAGCGAACAATGTGCGTTCCTGGTACGTTGGGTTCTCTTTTAGAAATAATGCTTACTTCATTGTTTTTCTCAGAAAGCTCATTTATCCAAGCATTTTTGAGCGGATTGTTTTGTATAATGCCTTCGGCAAGCGAAATAGCTGTGCCGCTGGGGGCATCTTTTTTTTCGGTATGATGAATTTCTTCCAAAAGCAATTGATAGCTGGGGTGTTTGCTCATCATTTGGGCGAGCAATTCGTTTAGTCTGAAAAAAAGATTTACACCCAAACTAAAATTGGAAGCATAAAGAAAAGCGATTTGATTTTGTAAAGCCAGATTTTCAATTTCTTTTTGTTTAGTTAGCCAGCCTGTTGTGCCACACACCACCGAAATTTTTTGCGATAGCAAATTTTTAAGGTTTTCAAAGGCACTTTCGGGGCTTGTAAATTCTATGGCTACATCTGTATTCTGGGGCGAAATTTTACAAATTTCGCTTGCATTTTCTTTATTGATACGAAAAGATATGCTATGACTGCGTTCAAGGGCAATTTTTTCTATTTCTTTGCCCATTTTACCATAACCTATTAGAGCGATTCTCATAAAATTTGACAGAAATTTTTGTTATTTTCAGGCACAATCCCAAGTGTAAAGAATATCAGAAAAATCTTGTTGTTTTAGGTTTTCGGAGTTAATAAAAAAATTGGCTACGCCCATATCGCCCCATTGCATAATATCGTTGCTGGCGAGTTGCAAAAGTAAGAAGTCGTATGATTGGAGCGATTCCTTTGTTTTGCGAGGGTCTTCTTGGGTAAAAGAAGCATATCCGCCTATTTTTTCAGTTTCCAGCGGGGCATCAAATTCTCTTGCAAACCACAAATACTCATCTCCGTATTCGTACAAGACATTTTCAAACGCCTCATAGGCTTCGCCCAAGATTTGCATTATTCTGTAATCTGAGAAGCCAATGTATTCCTTGCGGGGCTGAAAATCGAGAGCAACAGCATTGAAAGGCTCAAAAATGGGCAAGTATTCAGGTTTTTCTAAACGTGGCAAATCTCTTTGATAAGTGTGGTAATCTACATCAGGGAAAAATAGTACTTTGAAATTTTCTTGTGCAGTTGGATTGTCATAATTAAATCCATACATTTCATCATCAGCGATATAGAATTGCAAAAGCCCTTTCTTGGGTAAAAACTCAATGGCTTGGGGAACTTCCTCAAAATTGATTTGAGCAAGCAGATACATATATTTTCCTTGTAAATCCTTGGGATATTCTACTCCAAGCGGCAAAAATGGCATACCGCCAATTTTACTTTGCCAAGGCTCCAGATGAGAGCCGTTTTTCATAAGAATTTGTATAGCTGTGGTTTGGCTTTGCAGGAGTTTCGTTTCAAAAGGTTTGAGTTTTTCAGGAAATTCAATGGGCATTAGAGAAAAGTATTTTGAAGTTTTTGAATAGAAAAACCTTATAGGCTTTTTGCCCATAAGGTTTTGAGAAAAATAATTATCGCTTATCAACGGGTACGTAGTCGCGAGCTGTTTCGCCGATATAAATTTGGCGAGGTCTGCCGATAGGTTCTTTGGCTCTACGCATTTCAAGCCATTGGGCAATCCAGCCGGGCAAGCGTCCCAAAGCAAACATCACCGTAAACATATTGATAGGAATACCTATGGCTTTGTAGATAATGCCTGAATAGAAATCTACATTGGGATAGAGTTTTCTATCAATGAAGTATTGGTCGTTGAGGGCGGCGTGTTCAAGCTCTTTGGCAATATCCAAGAGAGGGTCGTTGATATTGAGAGCTTTCAGTACATCATCGGCGGCTTTTTTGATGATTTTGGCACGAGGGTCAAAGTTTTTATACACTCTATGCCCAAAGCCCATCAGACGGAAACCGCTGTTTTTGTCTTTGGCTTTTTCTACAAATTGCTTTACATTACCTCCTGCATCGTGAATTTCTTGCAACATTTCAATTACTTCTTGGTTTGCTCCGCCGTGCAGAGGTCCCCAAAGGGCATCAATACCCGCCGCAATAGAAGAGTACAAACCTGCGTGAGAAGAGCCAACCAAACGCACCGTAGAAGCAGAGCAGTTCTGCTCGTGGTCGGCGTGAAGGATAAGCAGTTTGTCCAGTGCCTTTGCTACCACAGGATTGACCTCGTAGGGTTCTACGGGCAAGCTGAACATCATATGCAAAAAGTTGGAGCAATAATCCAGGCTATTTTTAGGATAGTTGAGAGGATGCCCTTGCGAATTTTTGTAAGACCAAGCGGCAATAGTTGGCAGTTTGGCAATGATGCGAGTGATAGTCAAATCTAAATATTCCTTTTCTTTCTCTACATCTAAACCAACAGCTTTTGGGTAGAAGGCAGAAAGGGAAGTAACAAGTGCCGAAAGAACTCCCATTGGGTGAGCATTGACAGGGAAGCCATCAAAGATTTTACGCATATCTTCATTCACCATCGTATGGGTACGTACTTCGTGAACGAATTTATCAAGCTCTGCTTTTTTGGGCAAATAGCCATAAATCAACAAAAAAGCAACTTCCAAAAACGTAGAATGTTCGGCAAGTTGCTCAATAGGATAGCCTCGGTAGCGTAAAATTCCGTTTTCTCCGTCTAAAAAAGTAATAGCACTTTTGGTGGCACCTGTATTTTTGTAACCCGTATCTAAGGTAATAAAGCCACTTTCGTCGCGTAATTTGGCAATATCAATGGCTTTTTCGCCTTCTGTGCCTCTGACCACAGGCAATTTGTACACTTTGCCTTCTACGTGTAATTCTGCATACTCTTGGGACATACGACTGATGGTTAAAGGTTAAAAAAAATTTCGCAAACAATACTATTAAATAAAATGCAATTTGGCAAAAAATGTTTTGTCTTTTTGCGGAAAAACTTTACACCAATTGTTTCAGTGCTATTTCAAAGGCTTTTTCAGAAAGCAAAGTTTTGGCTGTATTGCCCTGATGAACTTTTTGTAAAGCATTGAAAATTGTTTCAGAAATATCTGAGAAAATGGCTTGGTCGGTAATATTAGAGCCTTTTTCGCTCATTAGGTAGGCAAAGGTGCGAGCCATACCACAATTAGCAACAAAATCGGGAATAAGGGCAACTTGGCTATCTACGAATTGGGCTATTTTTCCGTAGAAAATTTCAGGGTCGGCAAAAGGGACATTGGCTCCGCAAGAAACTACTTCCAAGCCACTCTGAATAAGTTGTTTGGCTTGCTGTTCGGTAACCAAACGCGAGGCGGCGGCGGGTACGAAAATCTCTGCTCCTACCGACCAAATTTTTTCGTTAGCTTCTTCAAAAGGAATTAGTTTTTCGGCAACCAAAAAATTACTGCTTCTATCTGCAAAAAGTTTCTTGATTTCTTCAAGCGTAAATCCGTTTGGGTTCAGCAAACCGCCTACTCTATCAATAATCCCTACAATTTTTGCTCCTTCTTTGGCAAGATACAAGGCGGCGGTAGCCCCTACGTTGCCCCAACCTTGTATAATGGCTTTTTTGCCTTTCAACTCTCCGCCCCAAAGGGTATAGAAATGTCTGATAGCTTCGGCAACACCGTAGCCTGTAATCATATCGGCAACGGTATATTTGCGTTTAGCTCCATCGGGAATGTAGCGGGCATCTTCAATAATTTTAGATACCCCCTGACGCAACTGCCCGATTTTGCGGATTTTCTCAGGTTTGCTGGGGTTGTAATGTCCATTAACAATGCCTTCTTGGGGGTGCCACAAGCCGTATTCTTCGGTAATGGGTATTACTTCGTGAATTTCATCAACATTCAAATCGCCTCCTGTGCCGTAATAGTTTTTGAGCAAAGCAAAAGCAACCTTGTACCAACGTTTCAAGACTTCGTGTTTTCGGGGGTCTTGGGGGTCAAAATCTATACCCGATTTTGCTCCGCCAATGGGCGGACCCGATACGGTGAATTTAATTTCCATTGTTTTGGCAAGCGATTCCACCTCGCGGCGGTCTAGCCCTTTACGCATACGCGTACCGCCGCCTGCGGCACCGCCACGCAAAGAATTTATCACTATCCAGCCTTTGGCTTCTGTTTCCGAATCGTGCCACTCAAAAACAATTTCAGGGGGCTTGTTTTCAAACTTGGTGAGCAACTCTTTCATAATTTTTGCGTTGTTTAGTGAGGGCTTAAAAATAAAGTTTTGCAAGACTTTTTGCAAAAAAATACACAAAAAACCTTGTAGGAAAATGAAATTCTACAAGGTTTTTCATCAAAAGAATTGAAAAATTTATTTTTTAGGTTTGGGCACCAGCGAAACGGTCATTTTTTTGCCTTCCATTTGCAGAGGTTGTTCTACTTTTCCTACTTCATCGAGCAGTTCTATAAATTTTTTCAAAATTTCTTCACCTCTTTCTTTGAACACAATAGCTCTCCCCACAAACTGCACATAGGCTCGTACTTTGCAACCTTCTTTCAGGAAGTTTTCGGCGTGCTTTACTTTGAAATTGAAATCGTGTTCGTCTGTATTAGGACCAAAGCGTATTTCCTTGACAACCGTCTTTTGGGCTTTGGCTTTCATTTCTTTTTGCTTCTTTTTCTGCTCGTATTTGAACTTGGAGTAATCAATAACTTTACAGACAGGCGGACTGGCTTTCGCATTGATTTCAACCAAATCCAAACCCAATTCTTGGGCAATTCGTAAGGCTTCTTTGGTTTCATAAACGCCTTGTTCTACATTATCTCCCACCAATCGTACTTGGGGAACACGTATTTTCTCATTTACACGGTGAGTATCTTCCTCCTTACCCTGCCGTGTGCGTACATTGTTGTTAATAGTAACCTCCTTTTTTTAGTGAAACCATAAAAAACATTGCACAAATGTAAGAAAAAAACTGACTGCTTCAAAAAAGTTGTATTTCAAAAAATTGGGCAATTTAGTTTTTTCTGCTTATGCTCTATTTTTTTGCAAAAAAACTTTGGCTTTTCGGCATACGCCGCCTACGGGTGGGTTGAATTTAGAAACACTCACACTCACTTTTTCAGCCATAGAAAATTTTTGCAAAATGCTATCTATAATCCTTTGAGCAAGATGCTCCAAAAGGCGTGTAGGTTTTTGCATTTCTTCTGCAACAATCTGATAAACTGCCTCATAGTTTAGCGTATCGGCGAGTTTATCGGAATACACGGCTCGGCTCACATTGGCTTCAATATGTACATCAACGCTGTATTTGTTGCCAATTTTTTGCTCTTCTTCATAAAAGCCGTGATAGGCAAAAAATTCCATTTCTTCCAAAGAAATTACTGCTAATGCTTTTTCTGCTGACATCTTATACCAAAGGTTTTTCTACAATTTTAAGCAAAAATTTTTATCCACGGCGGGCTGTGCGTTTTTCTACTTCTTGCGACTCTACAAAGAGTTTTTGGCTCTTTTCGTAGGCTTTGGCATTGGAAAGAGTGGAAGCGAAAATTTCAGCCAAACGCTCTGCAAAGCGAATTCTATAAGCTGGAATTTCGCCCAAAGATAAAATTTCCATAACTCCTACGGCTTGCTCCTGATAAATGATAGGCACAATGAGTACATTGCGAGGCGTGCTATTGCCAAGAGCAGAGATAATTTTTTCGTAAGTATCAGGTACTTGGTCAAGGAAAATAGTTTCTTTATCTGCAAATGCTTGTCCTATAAGTGTTTCGCCAATTTTGAGTCTTTCTTTGAAAATTTTACGCTTATTGGCGGCGAAAGCGGCTTTGGGTTCTAAAAAATGTTCGTTGATATTGGGAATATCATCATTGAGTACAAACAAAATGCCTTGATGAGCCTCTATGTAAGTAACTGCAAATTTGACTACCTCGTAGCATAGCTCCTCTATTTTCTGATAGTTCAGATTACGCAATAGCTCGGAAAATTGTGCAATTCCTTCGCTTGTCCAACGCTCCTCGTAATCTTTTTGAGCGACTTCTCGCAATTGGTTACGCATTAGCTCCAAAGCCGAAACAATACTTTCTTTGTTTTGCAAAATGCTCAAATCTCCTTTATACTCTACATTCAAATTACCCTGACCAATCTGACGAGAAAACTCCGTAGCACTTTGCAAAATATCGGCAAGGTCGTTGATGTTTTGAGCAATATAACCAATTTCATTTCGGGCATTGTAGGGGATTTTTTCCGCCAGATTTCCGCGAGCAAGCTGGCGAGAACTCTGCGAAATTACATAAATAGGCACTAAAATCAGATTTCGTACAACGTAATAAATGCCTGCAACTGTCAGGAAGTTGAGAAAACCTAAAATGATGAATGCCCATTGGAGTTGGCTATATTGGGCGTCCAGGCGGTCTTGATAGAGAGCCGTGAGTTGGTCGTGAGCATTTACAAAAAGAGCATATTTTTCAGCTACAAATTGTTGGTCTAATTTGAGCGTATCGGCACTTTTTCCGCCTGTGAGCTTATCTGTAATTAGGGTAACATCTTTACTATATCCTTGCCATTGGCTTCTGATTTTTTGCAAAATTACTTTTGCTTTATCGTCGGGTTTGGGGATATTGAGTTTTTGGTTGTTATGTTCTACTTGTCCGCCGTTTTCAAGTACTGCAAAGCGAATGCTATAAGCGGCTTCTAAACGGCGAATATCATCAGCGAGTTTTTCGTTGTAAAATTCCAAGTTGGAAAGTATGCTCAAAGTAAGTTTCATTTGGTTGGCAATTTCTCGGATTTGCAAGGTATAGCCAATAATTTGCGTTTGCTGAGGCTTGATAGCAATGGTGCTTACTACCAAATAATTTACCAAAGCAAGCAAGAGTAGCACTGCTCCGAAAAAATACGCTATGTAACGAATTTTGATGTTTTTAAGCATACAGCATTGAGCGTTTAAGAAGTAGCATTATTGGTTTCTGCTTGCCAAACGATTTTTTTATAGTTGCCGATATGTAGCTCTACTCGCAGGGGATTGGGTAAAAGTACCAAATGAGCCTCTTTTTCGGGGGCTTCATCTATTTCTACCCATACTCCCTGATTTTCAGCGATTTCAAAATTTTTATATGTTTTTACATATTTACGGGCAATGTAGGCAAGTGGCGAAAGCACTTCGGTTTCGGGGCAATATTCGTCGTGAATATCCAGAAATATATCTTCCAAAAAATCATCATATTTGGATAGAAAAGAATCTTCCAACTGATGCACCGCCTCTTCTATGCTATCGTAGCGGGTATCGTCGTAGCTAATTTGCGAAAGTTCTATGCGTTTTGCTACGAGCTGAGCCAAATCCTGATTGAGTTGGGTAAGGTTGGGCATATCGGGGATTTTTGACAAAAATACAGAAAAATCAATCAAAAACAAGTGCTTTTAGTCTAAAACTTGCACAATTTGCTCATAAGGTTTTATCTGCTGAATAATTTTGAGTTCCAAAAGGGTTTCTTGTACTTGAGCTATCATTTGTGGCGGAATGAAATTATCGGTAGCCCATTGTGTTTGGTGAAGCCAGTGAGCCGTATCTTCCAAATCTATCTGATAGCGTTCGGCAAGCAGTTCTATAATACGAGGGCGTTTTTTGAAATCCTCAACGTACAAATTGATAATCTGAGCAATTTTCCGAATACAAGGCAGGCACTTCTGCAAAATATCTTCTCTGACAACCAGCACAAAGCAAGACCAAGGGGTAACACAAGTATCAATCAGTCGCAATTCGCCGCTATCTACGTAGGGCTGAGTCATTACTTTTTCCCACATAAACCAATCGGCTTGGTTTTGGGCAATACCTACTCGGATACCTTCCAAATTTTTGAGTGCTACAAATTGCATTTTTTCTGTATCCCAACCCAAATCACGAGCTTTTACGAAAGCCATCAGATGCGAACCCGAACCCAAACGGCTGATACCAATGCGTTTGTTTTCCAAATCGCTTACCTTTCTGAAAAGGCTATCCTTTTTTACATACAAACCCCAAGTAAGCGGAGATTTGACATAAATTTTGACAATTTTGGCACCGTTGCCCGCTACAATATCTGCTACAATTCCTTCGGTAAGACAAATTGCCAAATCCAATTCTTTTTCTCGCAGAGCTTTGGTCATTGAGCCTGTGCCGCCTGCGTGGTCTATCCATTGCAAAATGATATTTTCTTTTTCAAACAAGCCCTCTTCTATTGCCAGCCGCCAAGGCAAGTTAAAATGTTCAGGTACTCCCCCAATTTTGAGTTCAATCATTGTTTGTGTGGTTTGAAGCTAATAAAACCACAAAAATAAGTTTTTGTTAAGTTTTGCAAAAGCATTATGGTATAAAAAGGTGCATTGATTAGGTCTAATTTGTAATAGGGAAACAGGAAACAAGAAGCAGGAAATAGGATTTTAGAAAATTGGAAAAAATGAATGAGAGATACAACGCTCAAAGTCTTGAACCCAAGTTTTGAGATTTTTGAACGTAAATAAATACAAAAAGGGGCAAGTTTGCTTTGCCCCTCGAGTAATTTACTGAAAAATTGCGATTTCTACCCTTCGGTTTTCACGTGCCTGCCAAGCGTATAGCTCCAATCCCCAAATAGGCATTGTTTTTCCATAGGATTTTACTTTCAGGCGGTTTTCGCTGATGCCATTCTGTATAAAAAAGGCTTTTACAGCTTCGGCTCTGTCATAGCCTAATTTTTCTTGGCTCTTGGCTTCCCCTACAAGGTCGGTGTGTCCGTAGATAGCGAAAGAGGCATTAGGGTTTTTGCGTAAGTAATTCAAATAATTTTGCAGATTTGCCCTGTATTTTATTTCTACATTTGCCTTGTTGAAATCAAAATTCACAACGGTCTGAGGGCTAACAATCATTCTTTTGCCTGGGAATAAAGGGGTTGTATTCCCACCTGCACGCACAAAAATACCGCCTTCTGTATCCAAATCTATGATATTGAACTGATTGCCAATTTGAATTTGTCTGATAGTGGTTCTTTCCTCTTCGTTGTTAAAATATTGCAGATGCAACTCTCTTAAACCATCTCTCTGCGTGGGCTTGTAAGTAATGAGGTAATAATGTCTAAACAAACGGGGAATTTCTTGATACACCCCGATAAGGTCTTCGGGTTGATACACATTGTAAAAATAGCCGTCTGTAAGGTATGCCAAAGCTCTTAAAGCAGACTCATTAGTGCTTTCTCCAAAAGCAACAGTAATGATTTTGATGCCATTTTCGCGTGCTTTTAAGGCTACTTGTTGAGCATTGAAGGCGTGTGTTTCAAAATATTCAAAAGATGAGTTTTCGTAGCCATCGGTGCAAACTACAATGTACTTTTCCTTATCTTTTACGCTTTCCAGACTTTTCATAGCTTCGTCAATGCCTGCATAAAGGGCAGTACCACCACCGAAGCCGTCAAGTCCTACAAATTTATAGGTTCTCAAAATTTCATTTTTATCTGCTGTGGGCGGAACAACTATTTTGAGATGATGGTCAAATTTGGTCATACTAATCAAATCTTTTTCAAGTTTGAATTTGCTGTTGAGGAAAGTTTTTAAGGCTCTTTCCATTACTTCTATGCTCGCTCCACTCATAGAGCCGCTATAATCTGAGCAAAGCCCCAAAGCTAATCCATTACCAACCTCTTCGGTAATTTCTTGTACCTGCCAGTGGCTAATTTCGCTTCTTTTGCCTTCAACGCTTTCAATCAGTTTTTTGAAATACTTGTTTTTCTCTTTTGCCAGTCCTGTAATGAAATTGCCTTTTTCATCGTAAGCTATCACTTTGATTTTCATTTCGTTAGGATAATTTTTCCGATTTACTTCAATAACGTCCATTTTGAACTTATCTTTGGCAGAAAACTGGCTGATGTCTTTGATATTATTGATGTAAGCAATACGAGATTTGACAAGGAAATTGAGAACTTTTACTTGTTCGTTATCTTCGTTTTCTCCTTTTATCACAAACTGATTGGAAGCTAAAAGCGTAACACGATGTGTGCCTTCATCGGCAGAGTGAATAACCTTTCCTCTATTATCCAAAACTTTTACTTTTTCTGCTCCCTGAACCTTCCAAGAAAAACTTACCATACTGCCTTCGGCTAAAACAAACTTGCTGTAATAATCTTTGATAGGTTTGCCATTTACTTCACAAATAATTTTAATTTTTTCTGACTTGCTGGAAGAAGCCATCAGTGGTTCAGAAGTCATATCAAACAAACTGCTCTTGACTTGATAGAAAAACTGCTTACCATTGGCGTTTTCGGCAACAAGTAAAAAATAAACTTCTTTTTGTCCTTTGCTAATCGGTTTGAGCATTTTTCTACCTTGCGTGGGGGCATTGGCAAGCAAAAGCGTTTTCTTGAAATTTTTGGGCAAAGTAGCGTTTTGCAAGTCATTTTCACTAAGCAAGGTAGTGGTGCTATAAATTTGAATATTTTTCATATTGCTCATTTTCCACTCCAGTTGTAGGCTATCTTGGTCGGTTACAAAACTTTGCACAGAAAAATACACTACAGGTTTTACCTCTATCCATATGCTATCACGGAGTTTGATGTCGGTATTTTTGATAGAGGCAACGAGCGTGTAATAGCTGCTTGTATCAGGGCGAACTTTCAAGAAATTGTTATCAGGGGTTAAATTTTTGCCTACTACTTTTCCGCCGCTTTCAATAGCTACTTCCGAGAAAATAGGAGGACTAACGTCCCAAAAAAGTTCAACGTCTTCCCCTTCTTGAATTTCTTTCTTATTGGTTTGAAACCTTCTGATTTGTAGTTCTTCAAAGCGGGTTTGCGAAACCATTTGCCTAACGTCTTTTTTGGTTTCGGCAACAATTTTATACTTGAAACCTTTGTTGAAAAACACTTTACGGCTACCTTCGGGCAACAGATTATCCTCAACAATTTCCATTTTATTGGGTGGTACAAATCTTTCCAAATAAATTCTCTTGACTTTTGAGCCTTCTACTTTCCAAGAAATTTCGTAGTCGCCTGCCTGAAAAACACGAACAGGATACTTGAAAGTAATACGCGGGGCTTGAGCGTAGGCATAAAAGCCTATTGCCGTTAGCAACAGAATTGCAAAACACTTTTTCATAAACGTTCAATTTTTGTTAGAAAACTATTTTATACTGCTTACTGGGATTTGCAGAATTTGCTTCTTGATTTTCAAGGCAATGAAAATAATGCTTACAGGGCTTTGCCTGCTATCGCTTCAAAATAGAAATTAAAAGAATAGTGCTTCGTAAAATATTGGAGTAGAGATGCTTCAAATGATAAAATTTCAAAATCAAAAATCAAAATCTATGCCAAGCTACGGAAATACAGCAAGCAGAATGAAATGCTTTACGTAAGAAAAGATGTATTTTTGCAACTATTTTACTATTTTTGCGTTTTAGAGGAAAATGCGTTTTTATGAGGTTAATTGGCTTTATCGTAGGCTTTTTTTGGATTTCTGTGCTTAATGCTCAAAATAAAGCTATTTTACAAGGTAAAATTTTAGGCGAAAAAAATGAGCCTCTTGCCTTTGCAAGTATTTATCTGAAAAATACAACTATTGGTACTACCAGCAATGCCTCGGGCTTTTATAGCTTTGCTGTTCCCTTGGGCGAATACGAGGTAATTGTTCAGTTTCCGAGCTATCAGAGCAAAATGCAGAAAATTACTTTTGCAGAAGCTAAAACCTACACCCTTGATTTTTCTTTGGAGCTGGAAACACAAGAAATAGAAGCCATTACGGTACAGGGCAAATTTGTAAATTATGCTGACGAGGTTATCCGTAATGCTCAAAAAAACCGAAAAAAATATTTGGAAGAACGCCCTGATTTTCAGTGCGAAGCCTATGTAAAAACTTTATTCCGATTGGATAAAAAACCCGAACGTATTTTGGGCGAAAGCACCGCAGGGCTGGATACAGGGGTTGTGTATCTTTCGGAAAGTGTATCGCAGGTGAGCTATCAGAAAAGCCCAAGACGCTACAAAGAAGTGGTCGTTGCTTCCAAAGTAAGCGGCGATAGCAAAGCCTATTCCTTTAATTTGGCAGGAACTTGGAACTTTAATTTTTATCAAAATTTGGTTGGGCAAGGTATTTATGAAAGAGGCTTCATTTCACCTATTTCTAATGTTGCCTTCTTGTATTACGAATACAAATGGGAAGGACAATTTGAAGAGAATGGTCATATCATTAACAAAATCAAAGTAATACCCAAACGCAAAACAGACCCCGTTTGGGAAGGACATATCTACATTACTGAAAACACTTGGCGTATTCATAGCGTAGATTTGAGCTTTGACGAGAATCGTCCTACGGATTTTGTCAGAACAGGAAGCGTGAAAATCATTTATACCCAGCCCGAAAAAAATAGCGAATGGGTACTCTTTTCACAAAATTTCAATTTTACTTTCAAACTTTTTGGTTTTTGGGGGAGCGGTTATACCAACAAAATTTATAGAAACTACACGCTCAACCCTCAATTTCCTGAAAAGCATTTTGGCAACGATTGGGTAATTGTAGAAAAAGAGTCTAATCAAAAAGATAGCCTTTTTTGGAAAGCCATTCGCCCTATTCCTTTGCTTATCAAAGAAGCCGAAGATTATCGCAAAAAAGATAGCTTGGAGGCTATTCGCAATAGCAAACCTTACAAGGATTCTATTGATAAAATCGCCAATCGTTTCAAAATCAATGCTTTGCTTTTTGGTTATACTTATCGCAGTTCTTACAAAAAGTACAGCCTTTCTTTTGGCTCGCCACTCAACGATATTTCTTTCAATACCGTAGAAGGCTGGGTAGCTAATCTGAAAATTGGCTACAACAAAGAATTTGAAGAAAACCGCAGTCTTTCGGTTACGCCCACCTTGCGATATGGTTTTAGCAGTCAGGCGTTTTACGGAAGGCTTAATGTAAGTTATCTTGCCAATCCTAAGCGTTTTGAGCGTTGGAGCATAGAAGGCGGAAAGTTTGTGGAGCAGTTCAATCCTGATGTGATTTCGCCCTCTATCAATACTACTACTACACTTTGGCAGAAACTTAACTTTATGAAACTTTATGAAAAAACGTATGGGAAAATAAGCTATCAGAAAGAGATTTTGAATGGTGTTTTGCTAAATACTTCTGCTGAATATGCTCAAAGAAAAATGCTTCAAAACACTACGGATTTCAGTTGGACAAGACGAGTGCAAAGAGATTACAGCCCCAATACACCCCTGAATAATGAACTTTCTGAAACGGATTTTGGCGAAAATACTGCTTTTTTGTGGAATGTAGAGTTGCGTTATACGCCCAAACAGCGTTATATCAATCGCCCTGATGCTCGCATACGCATACGTTCGCCTTTTCCTACTTTTTTGTTTAGGTATCGCAAAGGTGTATCGGTTTTGGGTAGCCAAGTAGATTTTGACCAAATAGAATTCGGCGTTACAGATACTTACCGAAAGGGACTTTTAGGGAGTGGCTACTACAAACTTTTTGCAGGAGATTTTTTGAATAAAAAGTCGCTTACTTTTGTAGATTTTCAGCATTTTGATGGCAGTAGGGTGATGTTTGCTTTCCCCAGTTTTCGGGCTTATCAACTTTTGGATTATTATGCTTTTAGTACGGCTCGCAAATATGCAGGGGTACATTTTGAACATCATTTCAACGGCTTTTTTTTCAATCGTATCCCCCTGCTGAAAAAGACACGTATCCAAGAAGTTTTTACTTGTAATTATCTTTTCACGGAAACCAATGGCAACTATCTGGAAATAGGTGCAGGCATAGAACACATTTTCAAAGTTTTGCGAGTAGATTATTTTTGGAGTTTCTTGGACGGAAAGCCCCTGAATAGTGGTTTGCGATTTGGGTTAGGATTTTAGTTTGCCCTACAACTACAAAATGCCCAGTGCTACTTTGTAGCGTAAAATACGCTTCACCGACTCGTACACCTGCTCTCTGAATTGTGCATCTTCTTTCATTAGTTTGAGCACATCTTTGATGAGTTGCTCTTCGTTTTCGGGCATTAGTACCATATCGCAACCTGCCTTGATAGCTTCCAGAGAGGCATTTTTTACATTTTTTACGCCTCCCATATTCATTGCATCGGTGATGATAATACCTTGAAAGCCCAACTCTTTGCGGAGCAAATCTGTTACAATTTTACGAGAGCAAGTAGCAGGCAAATCTTGCGTATCATACTGCGGGTTATTTTTTATGGCAATATGCCCAACCATAATGCAAGGAACATCTTGGGCGATAAGATGCTTATAGATGCCTATTTCTCGCATTTCGCCATCAATGTAAACGAGCTTTTTGTGAGTATCGCCTTTCACAAAGCCGTGTCCAGGGAAATGTTTGGCAGTAGCCATAATGCCCTTGTTGCGGGAGGTATTGATAAAAATTTCGCTCATTTTCATAATACGAGCCGAATCGCTACCAAAGCTACGGTTGCCGATAGCCTCGTTTTGCGTGGAAACATCACAAACAGGGGCAAAATTGTGATAAATGCCTATTTCCAAAAGTTCATCGCAAATATCGCTTGTAATTTGTACAAGTTCGGCACTATCTTTGATTTGAGCAGTGGGCTTCACCTTTTTTGTGCCTTTTATTTTAGCATTGATAAGGCTGGGTTCGGCATCGGCACTATACAAAATGGGAATTTTTGAGACGGCATTAAACTCTTTTACATACTGCTTAAACTCTTCTTTAGTGCCATTGAGTAGCAAAACACCCCCAATCTGATGCTTTTTTACAATTTCTAAAACTTCTTTTTTGGGCTTTCCGAGCTTGCCTGTGGCAGTAGCTATCATTTGAGCAACTTTTTCCTCTTCGCTCATACGCTCAAAAATAGCATTAACTTTTGCTTCTTTGCCTGTCAGAAACATCAAAAGAAAAAAAATCCAAGGCGAGTACATATCATCAGGGCTTACATTTGGGGTTAGAACTTTGAAAAAATAGTTTGAGCAATTTACAAAAACTTTGTGGAAAGCTAAATTTATTTGTAAATATTTACGTTCAAAAAGTTCAAATGTTTAAGCGTTTGAGGTAAAAGTTTTACTCTGTCTACATATCCAATGTTCTAAATCCTGTTTCCTTACCACAAAATATACCCAACATTTATTTTTTATTAAAACTTTTCAGTTCGCCCAGAAAAAACCCTTTTTTCGTTTTAGCATACATTTTGGCGGGCATCTGGTTTTTATCGGCGGTGATAGCGATGCGAATGGAATTGATTTCTACATCATCTATATTAGGCGAAACCCAAGAAAGTATGTAGCAGTCTTGGGTTTTATTGCCCAAAGACATTTCTTTTTTGCCCAAGTATTTGAGTACAATTTCTTTGCTTCCGTTTTCATTGGCTATGAGGCAGTAGCTGAAAGTTTCATTAGGTTTGAGTTTGGAAAAATCTTTTTGTCGGATTTGAAAAAATACACTCCAAATATCTTCACAATCGGCAATCCAAGGGAAAAGACGTTTTTCCTTGGGTTTTTCAAGGCTATATGCTTCTATTTGTTTTTGTTGTGGCTTGGATTCTACGATATAATTGTTTTTGCTTTTGCCATCATCATAATAAATATGCACCTTTTGAGCCTTGAATCGCTGATTTTCTACCCAAGAAGTAATTTTATTATCCACATTTACAACGCCCAAAAAGGCTGTAATACGTGCTTGAGTAGTAATTTTATAGCATTTGGTATTGTTGAGATTTTGTAATTGCTTATCTGTCTGGAAAGTGATTTCAGCGGCTTCGTTGCCGTCTTTGCTTACTTTATACACCCACTCCTCCCCCGCAGGATTGAATTGCGAAACCGCCAATTCTGGAAAAAAAAGGCAAGCAAGCAAAAAAAATTTCCAATGCTGAACATTTATCATTTTTTGTGATAATTTGCTTTAAGAAATTGAGATAGTTTTTGAAAATCGGCAATTTTTTAACCATTCAAACTTTGAACCTCCTTCCCAACTCCGTATAATTTTAACGTGAGTTAAGCGGCAATATCTTGAAAAAGTTCAAAATTTGTAAGTAGATTTTTTTCTTGAAAATCTCTAATAGTGGGCTTTTTATCTAGGAACTTGTAGGCAATAATTCCAGACCACAAATTGACCAGAAAGT